>JAYEOL010000046.1 GCA_034722995.1 Candidatus Cloacimonadota bacterium
AGTTGATGACAAGATTTCTATTTCTCCATCATTATTTATATCAACTGCAACAGGACTATTTTTTGTTCCAGTACCCATTTCTTGTGGCCAGCCTTGCAAAGTAGTACCATTTTCATTGATTATTTCTAATTTACCAGATAAAGTATTGAACGCAAGTAAGAATTCATCATCTCGTTCCTGAGTAAAAGCTATCATTGAAGAGAAAATATTTGATGATATATCTTTTATACATTTTATATCACCATAACCATCAATAATATAGATTTTGTAATCATAATTGCTAAAAGCTATGCGACTATTATTATCAAAGATAATGGGAGGAGACCAAATTTGAGAATCGGTTTCTATTGGAAAACCATCCAAAATTACTCCTTCTGATGAGATAGCATATAATGAGCCATTTAATGTACCAACAACAATGTCCTTGACCATATCATTATTAATATCACCGACTGCAACATCTGCAAATATTGGTGATCCAAAATCATAAGGAAAACATGGGAAATCCGTTCCATCTATTTTAATTACATATAATTTTCCATCCAAACAAGGTGCAATAATCTCTAATTCTTCATCCCCATCTAAATCCGCAACTGTAGGAGTACAAATCATCTGTCCGCCGGTTTCATATTCAAATATTATAGATTCATCATTATCAATAGCATAGATTTTATTATATCGGGTGGTTAAAACTATTTCATATTGCTGGTCATTATCAATATCACCCACAGCTATTGAAGACCATGCTTCTTCACCAAGCTCAACAGGGAAACCATCCGAGATGCTTGCATCCGCTTCAATAGAGTAAATTTTTCCTGCCCTGTCAACAAATAGGACTTCGTTTTCATTATCATTATCAAAATCAACAACCACAGGCGAGCATTTTACTTTACATCCAAGATATAATGGCCAATTGTACTGCACAATAGAAACATCAAGATTATGATAATAGGTTTTTTCAAATGGATAAGAAGAATTAGTATTAGCTGTTACATAAAGCTGATACTCCAGAACATTATAACCGCAGTCTTCTGCCACATGAAAAACAATGGGATTGGAAATATTTGTGGAAATCTGTCCCGGAGAAATATTACCGAAATAACTAATACTATCAATCAATGTGAGTTCATCTCCCTGGTATCTCATTGTTACAGAGACATCGTAAGCAAGTTGCCAATCAGGAAGGTTTTTTAATGATATAATCATTTTTATTTCTTCACCGGGATTTACAATACCATCTCCATCTCCCAATTCATCATTCATAATAATGTTAGTGGCAGTTACATAAGGGAACTCGCCATCAAGGGTAATAATTTCAGCATGAGGGTCGCCAAACAAAATAAGTTCGTAATAACACCATCGCATCCACGGATTATCTGCTTGGTCAATGAGTGATATTTTTGAATAATTGTTGCAATTACCTAATTGTTTGATGTCCGCTGTAAATAAGCCATCAAAGAATGTTCTGTCAAACTGTTGGGATGGACCTTCAATAGAACCAGGACTATACCAGCCATAACGGGTATTGCCAATAAAAGCCATCGGACCGCCTGAGGCGATAATTAACCTTTCTGCAACAGCTTCATTACCATGGCTTGTTCCCTCATCAAAAGCTGCAGGGAGACAACCCTGGCTATACATTAGCCCATACTCATCGTTTATTAATTGGTCGGCTTGATTTGGGCTCATTCCCATTAAAATCCAGTAATTTGCATGGCCCATATTATTCATAATACCAACGCCATTATTAAGCATATTTACAACTGCCTGCTCTGAATAAGTTCCATCTCGTTGATAAAGAGTATAGAAATGATAGTTATTTGCCGGAATACGAGTTAGAATATCGTCTTTGTAATCACCACCCCAGGTAACAGGATTCCAATTGAGGTTCTCCCCAACCATACAGGCCTTTTCCAGAGCCGGTTTTGGATTTTCTTTATAGTCCATTATTTTGTATAAAGCATTACTAAAATCAATTTCTGTATCACCCGGAATTCTACCAATTGCAATTTCAGGGATGAAATCAACACTATCAGCAGGATATTCTCCGTAAATATTATTTCCATTATAATCAAAATTACCATCCAATGCAGAAAAATAGAAATCAGAAGGAATATAACCAATTGTGCCCCCAGCATCAACATAAAGTTTCCGTAACGGCACTATTTCATCATCCCCGCCTAAGAGCACATATTCTAAGGGTGTATTTGTGCTATTCCAGGTTGTATAAGCATCAATAATAAAATTTCTTAATTTATCAGCGTTATCGATTCCCATATATTCAGCATTTATTTCTTGAATTGTATAAACAGCAGGATTCAAACCGAATCCAATTTTCCAATTTACAAAGTCGTCAAATAGCGAAACAAAACCCTCTCCTGTAATAATGATGTAATCATGTGGGTCATCGGGATTAATTAAGTTATCTCTGCTAAGTTTAGATTTTTCCTTACCAAAATAGGAATTTAATACTTCTTCATTTTCTACTAATTTTTCTATTTTCTCAATAATAGAATTTGAATTACAAAGCATCATTGATTGATAATTTGATAATTTTTCATCAGATTTTGTTATGACACTCAATTCCATCTCAGATAAATATTGAACAATCCCGGATTTTGGCAGATATCTAATAGGAAATAGATTGATGATTGCTATGCTATGACCAGCTAAGATTTCTGTGCTCAGGATTTTAAATTTTGATGCGGGATAAGGGCGGTCAGATGAATAAATTATCTTATTTTTTTCAGTTGGAGTTATCTCGTTTGAATTTGTTGGTTGAGGAGTCTTTGCAAAGTCTATATAAACTCCTTTATCAATGAGTTGCCAATCCGAATAGTTAACCTTAACACTTGATATTTGTTCTCCAAAAGGAAGTAATATTTTTGCCGAACAGAATGGAATTATTGGCTCGCCTGGAGTTGATATTTTTGAAGTAAGATTAGTCTCTATCTCCCCATGTCTAATTTCAGGTTTATCAAAACTGAATGAAAAGGTTAATTCTTTGGCTGATAGCAATGTTCTTGAAAATAAAAGTAAACCGATTATTATTAGTAGTTTTTTATACATATTTAACCTTATTCTAATTTTTTTGATAAAAGAAAAACTTTCTTGGTTTTTGTCAAACTTATTGTTACTAAAGATGTAATTGAAGGTTAAATTAATTGCTTCCCAACAAGTCTAGACTAATGACAAATGAGTTAACTTTCCTTTATTTTATTTTGATAAAACTTTGCTCTATCAATTATTTCATCCTCATCAACAGTTAACAGTTTGTGATTTTCCATAATCAATTTTCCATTTATAATAACATCACTAATAGCATTGCTGGATATAGTATACACAAGATGTGAGTAGACATTATACATTGGAAGAATCTCCAGCTTATTTGTATCAATTAAAATAATATCAGCTTTTTTGCCAACTTTTAGTGAGCCTAATTCCGATTCTTTCCTTAATGCCGTAGCCGAATTGAGCGTTGCCATTTTTACTACTTCATCAACAGGAAGAATAGTAGGGTTTTTGTTATAAGCTTTATGAATTTTTGCTGTAAAATCCATCTCATCAAGCATACTTAGATTGTTATTACTTGCAACTCCGTCTGTTCCCAGACACAAATTTATGCCATTTTCAATATACTTTTTGATGGGCATGAAACCTGAGGCAAGCTTCAAATTACTTTCTGTAGTGATTGCAACGCTTATATTTTTTTCCCTCAAAATTTTTAGTTCTTTATCATTTACCCAGATTCCGTGAGCAATAACAACATTGCTATCAAGAAAGCCAATGTCATTCAAATACTTTATTGGTCTTTTATGATGCTGTTTCAAACAGTTTTCAACTTCCTTTTGAGTTTCTGATATATGAATATGCAGGAGCATATTATGTTTTTGAGCAGTTTCGGAAGCAAGTTGTAATGTTTCAGAGCTACAAGAATAAATTGAATGGGGCGCAATTGCAAAATTTATTAGTTCATTATTAGCGAATTCATTTTGATATTTAACTGCATTATCTAAAGCTTGCTTTGGTTCTTTATAATTTGCATTTGGAAAGTCCACAATACCCTGACCAACAATAGCCCGAATTCCAACTCTGGATGCTGCCTTTGCAGTTTGTTCCGGGAAGAAATACATATCATTAAACATTGTAATACCGTTTTTGACAAGTTCTGCTGCTCCATGCAAAGCTGCTAAATATACAAATTCTTCTGATACAAATTTTGCTTCTGCGGGCCAGATATAATTTTCCAACCATTCCTGTAAAGGCAAATCATCAGCCAATCCACGAAAATATGTCATTGGTATATGAGTATGGGCATTAATGAATCCCGGCATAACAATTTTTGATTCCGCATCAAATACCTTTTTTGCAGAGAACCTCTTCTCTAAATTTTCTGTTTTATGAATTTGGATGATTCTGCCATCTTTTATTGCAATTGCACCGTTTTGGATGACATCCATCTGTTTGTTAATTGTAACAATAAGTCCATTTTTTATCAGAATATCAACTGATTCCATAATGAGAATTTTCAAACATTGGATCGAGTTTTAATATTATTACTAGCCATTTCCCCTCATATTTTTTATTGAAATTTAGAAATGTACTAAAGTATCAAGTTTTTGATAAATTAAGAGTTAGTATGTAGGATGGAATGAAAAAGATACTTGTTAAGAATGCCGCACTGATTTTAAAATGTAAATTTTCAATATTTTTTACGATTTTTGACAATTTGAGTTAGTTTCTCACCCATTGTAGATATTTTGGGATTACTGGAGCGTTTCCAATCTCTGATTGTATCTTTTGTAAGAATTGCGAAATCGCTATTTCTTTCTTTCCCTCCAGAGCTTCTTAAACTATTAGCCAATTTTTTCATAGAGACCCATATTGTCTTAATTCTTTTATTATCAGCATCTTTAAGCCATTCCTTTAGATAAGGATATACTTCAGCCGGCCGTGCTCTTGCGATTTGAATTATAGTATGTGTGATTTTCTTCTGGACTTCAATACTTTCATCATCAATAATTTTTTCAATAAATTCCATTACAAAATGTGGGTCTTTCTGAGAGATATTTTCTAAGCCGTGAAATGATATGGAGCGTTTACTCCCGTCAGCACTTTCAATCCATTTCACCATATTGGATTTCATTAATTCTGGATATTCTTTCCAGAAATGGTCCATAATATTTTCTGCTTCCCATTTTATAGAATCATAATAATTGCTGACAATTTCTATCATTTCCTCTGGCTTGCCCATAAGGTAATTATAGAAGAAGAAGAGAGCTGTTGCGCGTTTTGCGTAATTCTTTGAATCTAATAAAGATTTTGCTATCTCTTCCACCTTATCTTTTTGCGGTGAATTAGCCGCAGTTTCTGCAATCAGGATTCTTCCAAAATAATTCTTACAAGAAGCAAACTCCTCAAATTTCTTTTTCCCCTTTCTGGGTGATTCATCCAATAACTTAAGAGTTTTTTCAGTTTTGTAGCGAAGTTCTTTTTCTTCCTTCTCGTCAAGACGTCCGATTTCTTTAACCATAAACTGCCTTTCAAATGTTAAGAATTAAATTATGTTTTGCAATTACAAAATTTTGTACTTACTTATTTAATCCTCTGATTATGGATTTTTTGTTGTCTGTTTGATTTTGGACTTTATAAAATTTCTAAAATTATTATGTCAAGTAAAAAATTTTATTAATTTATTATTATGACAAAAATGCTTTCAGATAATCCTGATATAAAATATTTTTAGAAATTATTGTCCTTGACATTAAAAAGTCCAAGCCCAAAAGAGCGTAAAAAGTTGTCGGAGGAGTGATGTCAGAAAAACTTGTTTATGGGAATATCAGTAGCAAAGAATCTATGGAATTGGAGGAGAAATATGGAGCTCATAACTATCAGCCACTTCCAGTAGTAATTGCAAAAGGAGAAGGTGTTTATGTTTGGGACCCGGAAGGCAAAAAATATTACGACTTTCTCTCAGCATATTCTGCACTTAATCAAGGTCACTGTCATCCAAAGATTATTAAATCACTTATAGACCAGGCAGAGATTCTTACACTTACCTCACGGGCGTTTTTTAATAATAAACTTGGGGAATATGAAAAATTTGTAACTGAATTTTTTGGCTATGATAAAATTCTGCCGATGAATACTGGAGTAGAAGGCGTTGAAACAGCTATAAAACTTTCTCGTAAGTGGGGATATGAGAAGAAAGGGATTAAATCTAATAAAGCCAAAATAGTTGTTTGTGAAGGTAACTTTCACGGTCGCACTATTGGCGCTATCTCAGCCTCAACTGACCCTGAAAGTACTAATAACTTTGGTCCTTTTCTACCAGGCATTATTAAGATACCATACAATAATCCAGAGGCATTAGAAAAGGTTTTAAAAAAACAAGGGAAAGAAGTTTGCGCCTTTTTAGTTGAACCTGTTCAAGGTGAAGCTGGTGTAATCGTTCCAGACGATGGCTATCTAAAAAGAACTTTTGATAAATGCAAAAAATATAATGTATTATTTGTGGCTGATGAGGTTCAGAGTGGGATTGGGAGAACAGGTCGTCTTCTCGCATGTGATTATGAAGAGGTTAGACCTGATATTCTTATCCTTGGAAAAACAATTTCAGGTGGGGTTCTGCCAATTTCTGCTGTATTAGCTGATAATGAGATTATGTTAGTTATAAAGCCTGGACAGCACGGTTCTACTTTCGGAGGATTTCCTTTAGCCTGTGTGGTTGCAAAAGCGGCGTTAGAAGTAATTAAGGAAGAGCATCTGATAGAAAATGCAGAAAGACTCGGGAAAATATTCCGTGAGGAAATGAAAAAAATAGATTCTTCTCTTATTGAATTGGTTCGTGGTAAAGGCTTACTTAATGCCATTGTTATTAAACCAAGGGATGGTATTGAAGCCTGGGATGTGTGTGTTCAACTCAAAGAAAAAGGATTGCTTGCCAAACCTACTCATAGACACATTATTCGGTTTGCACCACCGTTAGTAATAAATGAAGAACAACTGATGGAAGCAATCGGAATTATTAAAGAGGTTTTTTCTGAGTTAAGTTGATTGTAAATTTTTTGAACAAAGAATAAAGAATAACGAATGAATATGAAATATACATGCCAATATTTCGGCACAAAAAAGTATGAAAATTTCAGAGATTATTTGGAGTAGGCGAGTCTCTCGTCTAGTAGCCGACGGAGTCGGCTACTCCATACTCTGTGGCAAGGAATTTTCACATGAAAATCGGAATACGAAGAGAAGACAAGAGCAAGTGGGAACGAAGAGTTCCATTAATTCCAGAGCATATAAAATTATTGAAAGAAGAATATGGGATTGAGACGGTTTTGCAACCCTCTAAAATCCGTGTCTTTTCTGATAATGAATATAAGAATTATGGTGCCTTAATAAAAGAAGATTTGTCCGAATGCCCTGTTGTTTTTGGAATCAAGGAAATTCCCGAATCATTCTTTCAACCGAATAAGACTTATGTTTTTTTCTCGCATGTGATAAAAGGTCAATCTTATAATATGCCGATGCTTAAGAGAATATTGGCCCTTAAATGCAATCTTATTGATTATGAAAGGATTGTAAACGAGAATAATAAACGGCTGATATTCTTTGGAAGGCATGCAGGTATAGCTGGAATGATTGATACTCTTTGGGCATTTGGACAGAGATTAAAATATGAAAATATATCAGACCATTTCAAAGAGATAAAAAAAGCATATCAATATAAATCTTTGGAACAGATAAAAAGTGATATAAAGGCGATAGGGGAGAAGATAAGGAAAGATGGTGTCCCAAAGATTTTGACTCCTCTTGTATGTGGAATTACAGGTTATGGAAATGTTTCTAAAGGTGCCCAGGAGATTCTTGATGAACTACCAATTATTGAAATTTCACCTTCTCAACTTTTGAACTTAAATCAGGTTAAAAGTATTTCGCGCAATCATATCCATAAGGTAATTTTCAAAGAAGAGCATCTTGTTATGCCAAAAGAAGGAAATGAGGAGTTTAGGCTACAAGATTATTATGAAAATCCACAACACTACAAATCGCAATTTGCAAAATACATTCCTCACTTATCTATACTTGTAAACTGTATTTATTGGACGCTACAGTGCCCGAGATTCGTTACAAAAGAAAATCTGAAATCACTTTATCTAAAGGATAAAAATCAGAAGCTGCAAGTTATTGGAGATATTAGTTGTGATATCAATGGGTCAATTGAATTTACTTCCAAGATGACAAAACCAGATAGTCCTACTTATGTTTACAATCCCCTTGTGGATAAAGAATATGATGGTATACAAGGAAACGGAGTCGTAGTTATGGCAAGAGGAAATTTGCCCTGTGAAATTCCACGAGAGTCATCTATATTTTTTAGTAATGAATTAATTGATTTTGTCCCGCAAATTGTAAATGCCCATAGTTCAGATAGCCTGGACAAGAATGCTCTTCCATTACCAATTCGGAAAGCATTAATTGTTTATAAAGGGGAACTTACAAAAGATTTTGAATATATAAAAGAATATCTTTGAAACTTGAAATTGGAAATTGGAAACTGGAAAACTGGAAGACTGAAAAAGAAATATCAAGTATCAAATTTCAAGTATCAAGTTTCCAGTTTCTGATATGAAAGGAAAAAGAATATGAAAAAAGTACTGATTCTTGGTGCTGGATTAGTTTCCAGACCTCATGTTAATTACCTGCTTGAACCGCCCGACCTTTTGCTCACAGTCGCAAGCAGGACAGTAAGTAAGGCTGAGAAGTTGGTTGGGGACCACCCTCGTGGGAAAGCCATCTCTCTAAATGTAAAAGATGATAAGAAATTAGAAGAATTAGTATCTGAAAATGACCTTGCTGTAAGTTTATTACCATATACCTATCATGTTAAAATTGCGAAACTTTGTATTAAACATAAGAAAAATATGGTTACAACATCTTATGTGAGCGATGCTATGAAGGAGTTAGATAGTGAAGCCAAATCTGCAGGAATTATTCTACTGAATGAAACAGGGGTTGATCCTGGTATTGACCATATGTCTGCAATGAAAGTAATTAATAATGTGAAAAATAATGGAGGCGGAATAAAAAGTTTCAAATCATATTGTGGGGGATTGCCAGCACCGGAAGCTAATACTAATCCCTGGGGCTATAAATTTTCATGGAGTCCAAGAGGTGTTGTTATGGCCGGGAAGAATTCTGCAAAATATCTTATGGATAAGAAAATTATTGAAATTCCAGGTCCAGAACTATTTGCAACAAATTGGTCAGTTGATATACCTAACTTTGGTAAATTGGAAGCATATCCAAATCGCAACTCAGTTCCTTATAAAGAATTGTATAACATACAGAATACCGAAACAATGTTTCGTGGCACACTTCGTTATCCTGGCTGGTGTGCTACAATGAAAAAAATTGCTGAACTCGGTCTTCTTGATGATGAAAAGGTTTATTCTCTTAAGAATTTGTCCTATGCTGAATTTATGAGAAATTTAATATTAGATTCAAAGTATGAGGATTTAAAACAAGATTTAGCAGCTCAGTTAAATTTGGATGTAACCTCAAACCCAATATACAGAGTAAAATGGTTGGGATTATTGGGAGACGAAAAAATCGCTTTAGAAAAAGGCACTGCTATGGATGTCTTCTGTAAAATTCTTTTAGATAAATTGCAATATGCTCCAAATGAGAAAGATATGCTTATTCTTCACCACGAATTTATTGCAGAATTTCCTAACAGAATGCAGAAGATAACATCCACTATGATAGATTATGGGATTCCGGGTGGAGATTCTTCTATGTCCAGAACCGTTGGACTACCTTCAGCTATTGCTGCCAAATTAGTTCTTAATGGGATAATTAAAGAAAAAGGGGTAAAAATTCCTGTAAAACCTGAAATCTATGAACCTATATTAGAAGAGTTAGCGAAACAGAATATTACCTGTAAGGAAAGATATCAGGAGATATAAATTTAATCTCGCTCCTAAAAATTCTTCCGAATTATCATAAGGTTAGCCCATAGTTTTAACTGTGGGTAAAAAGGTAAAAAACCAAATTTAACCCCTTCAGGGGTTTTTATAGTGAATTCATAGATTTAATTTTATAAATAAAATATTGTTCGTGTTAGTTCGTGTGGTTCGTGGCAAAAAAGGATTTACATATGCAAAAAGAGAGATATAAATTTCCAATGGCAAAAGCAATTCACCGATTATACTTGCAAGGTGAAGATGACGAAACAATGTGTCCAATTGCTTTTTTTGATAGTCCAAATGATATGCCAATTGGTCGTTTTGAAGATGGCGATTATGTAATTTTTTACGACATTCGTGGTGAAAGAGAAGTTGAAATAACAGAAGCACTAACCGATTTGCACTTCTCACACTTTCCAACAAAAAAGATGAAACTTAACTTCGTAACAATGATTGAGTATGACCCGAAACTGAATACTAAAGTTGCATTTTCTCGCGCTCACACTGTAAGCAATACATTAAGTGAAGTTGTCAGTAAAGCAGGTTTACACCAGATAAAAATTGTAGAGTCTGAAAAAGAGGTTCATCTTACATATTTTCTTAATGGTAAAAATCAAAAGCCATTTCCAAATGAAGAGAGGGTAATTATTGATTCACCTAAAGTTCACGAATTTGATTCAATTCCAGAGATGAATGTTGCAGAAGTTGCGGATAAAGTTATGCAAAAGATTGAGGAGCAGAAGTATGATTTGATAGTTTCTAATTTTTGCAATATTGATGTAGTTGGACATACAGAAAACGAAAAAGCAATAATAAGAGCTATTAAAGCAGTTGATGATAAAGTTGGTGAAGTAGTTGCTCTTGCACAGAAAAGAGGGATGAGAATTATTATTACCGCAGATCATGGAACTGTAGAAAAAAGATATTTTCCAGAGGGTACAGTTGATACGGGGCATACGGACAGCAAAGTTCCCTTCATTTTTATTGATTCTGATTGTGATACCAAAAATTATTTAGCAGAAGATGGAGCGTTGACAGATATAGCACCAACAATTCTCAAATTGATTGGAATAGAAAAGCCAGAAGAGATGACAGGAAATTCCTTGCTTACGGATTATGAGCCCAAAATTAAAAAACCAGTATTATTGCTCATCCTTGATGGGTGGGGTTATAGAGAAGAAAGTTATGGAAATTTGATTAAACAAGCCAATCCAACTAATATGAATCGTATTATGCAAGAAAACTCTTTTATCACAATATACGCAGCAGGAGAATATGTCGGTATGCCAGATGGCACAGTGGGAAATTCTGAAGCAGGACACTTGCATATTGGTGCTGGCAGAGTGGTATTATCAGACAGATTGAAAATTGATAATTCCATAAAAGATGGTTCGTTCTATGAAAATAAAACGTTTAAATGGGCGGTTGAGGGAGCCAAAAAAGATAAAACAAATCTGCATTTGTTAGGTATTGTCTCATTTTACAGTTCTCATGGTTCTCTTCATCATCTTTTCGCATTAATGGATATGGCTAAGAAATATGGTGTTAAGAATATGTATATCCATTCAATGTTAGGTAGAAGGGGTGAAAGACCAGAGAGTGGTGCTCATTATATTGAAGAAGTTGAAGAAAAATGTGCCCAACTTGAACTGGGTAAGGTGGTCTCGGTTATTGGTAGAAAATGGGCAATGGACCGTGAACACAATTGGGATAGAATTGAAAAAGCTTACAGACTTTTTGTATATGGAGATGGTGATAAAGCCATTCTACATGATTCGGGTCGTAAAGGATAACGACCCGAAGTGGAAGATAATAAAAATGCCCGAGGATGGATGTCCCCGGGCATAATGTTATAGACAAATCAATCCTATTTCAGTAATATCATCTTTCCTGAATAAGCGCTCTTGCCAGCTTTTAAGATATAGAAGTAGATACCAGAAACAACTTCCTCTCCAGATTCATCTCTGCCATCCCAGTATGCTGATGCCTCTGTATCTTCACTTGCTACAACCGGTGGTAATGTTCTAACCTTTTCACCGAGAATATTGTAAATTGTGACTTCAGCTAATGCAGGCTCTGAAAGAGTGAACCTTATCTCAGTTGAACCTCTAAATGGATTAGGTGAGTTCTGAAGAGCATATATTACTGGTTTAGTAATTGAAGGATGCTCAGAACCATCTGGAATTTCAATCTTTACACTATTAAAATGATGAACTTCTCCACCAAGATCTACACTCTCAATCCAATACCAATATGCATCTCCAGGCATTGTCTCTACCATCTTGTCTTCATAAATATAAGAATGAGGCTCTGATGTTGAACCATACCCATCAATTAAATTAGGTATTTTATCAGCAGTGGCAAAACTATTTTCTGTACTACGGTATACATACCAGCCAAGATTATCTGTCTCTGATTGTGTGACCCAATATAATGTTGGAACATTAATATACTCACCCATGAAAGCCGAGAGTTC
>JAYEOL010000047.1 GCA_034722995.1 Candidatus Cloacimonadota bacterium
CAGAATATGCTGAATAATTTTCTCCATCAAATGCTCTTACTTTATATGCATAAATTGTATCTGTGTTTGTAGGTATTTCATCAGGAAAAGTGGTAAGATTAGCTTCAACTTCTCCGTAATTTTCTTGCCAATTAAATATTCCTATTTTTCGCGAAATTAGAAACTTAGTTTCATTTGTAGAATTATCTGTCCATAAAATTTGTATTTTGTTATTTTCAATTAAAGAAATTTGCAAATCTGATGGTGCTAATAATTTCTCTTCTGATGAGGTGGTCTTTTTTGAGCAGAGAGTTAGTATAAGAACTAATGAAATAAATAAAGCAATTATCAATATTTTTCTCCATAATTTATTGGGATTAAAACTTTGTTGCAACATTATTACCTCCTATAATTCATTGTAAAATGAGTTGTGCAAAATAGATTATTTTTTAACCTCACCTCAATCCTCTCCTAAAAGGAGAGGAAGACAAAATTCTCCTTCTCCTTGTAGGAGAAGGAGTTAGAGGTTGAGGTCAATCAAAAGTTTTTTTATAACATCTCTTAAAAAAATAAAAACAATCTATTTTTCATATCTCATTCATTGTAAAAATATAAAAACACAAAAAATATTTCTTTCTTTACATAAATCTCTAAACTTCTGTCAAGTCTTAGGCGCTTAAAAAATGAAACTTACCAACAAGTTGTCGTGAAATTTTTCGATTAAATGACAAAAATAAAAAAATGGATACTTAAAAAATCTTACCTGACTGAGGTAGACAGGCTTGATAAATAGTGGAGTTGTGATGAATTATGAACGATTAGACATTTGGACTTTGGCATTTTATTTGACATTAGTAATTAGAATTTTGAAATTCCTAAATCATTTTTAACTGAAATAATCCCACTCGCAGAGTGGCCTTTTTTCAATGCTTGACAATAAAAAAAAATAGACTCTTATTATTTT
Source organism: Candidatus Cloacimonadota bacterium (assembly GCA_034722995.1). Classification (NCBI taxonomy): domain Bacteria; kingdom Pseudomonadati; phylum Candidatus Cloacimonadota; species Candidatus Cloacimonadota bacterium. Next base: position 944 of record JAYEOL010000047.1, read on the forward strand.
TATATCAAGTTGCTGAAAAGTAATTTAGGGATTTAATCTTATTCTATCTCACCCAAGCTCTCTCCTATCAAAGAGAGGGCAATAGTTTTCACATACTCTTCAATCAGGAATAAAAGGAATTTACTTTTTCTCCCATCTCCTTGCTTGTCCTGTGAAATCCGTCAGCTGACGGATATTTCACTGGGATAGGAGAGGGGCTAGGGGTGAGGTTAAACATCAAATTTCACACCTTGAGCAAGAGGCATTTCTTTACCCCAGTTTATCGTATTAGTTTGTCTCCGCATATAAGCTTTCCAGGCATCACTGCCTGCTTCGCGTCCACCGCCAGTTTCTTTTTCTCCACCAAATGCACCGCCAATCTCTGCTCCGCTTGTGCCAATATTAACATTTGCAATACCACAATCACTACCTGAATGGCTGAGAAACTGCTCAGCGTATTGTAAATTATTTGTAAATATCGCAGATGAAAGTCCTTGTGGAACATCATTATGAAATTTAATAGCTTCATCAATATTTTTAATTTTTATCAAATAAAGTATTGGTGCGAAAGTTTCTTCCTGAACTATTGGCATATCATTTTCTGCCAAAATAATTGTCGGTTTAACATAGCATTCACCGAGTACATTTTCTGTTATCACTTTGCCACCGTAAATTATTTTTCCACCTTGTTCTTTAATTCGTTGTAAAGCATCAATATATACTCTTACTGCTGATTGATCAATCAGGGGTCCCATTAAGGTGTTTTCATCAAGTGGATTTCCGATTCTAACAGAAGAATAAGCTTTCTTCAGCCTTTCAGCAAATGTATCAAATATCTTTTCATGAAGCAACACCCTACGAGTAGTTGTGCATCTTTGTCCTGCTGTACCAACTGCACCAAACAAAACAGCCTTAAGAGCAAGCTCAAGATTTGCATCTTCCATAACAATAATTCCGTTATTTCCTCCAAGTTCAAGTATAACCCCACCATATCTCTTTGCTGCTGCCTGATGAACTTTTTTACCCATCTGACAACTACCTGTTGCGCTAGTAAGAGAGATAGCTTTGTCATTTATAAGTTTTTCTCCAATGGTGCTTCCTCTACCAATAACAAGATTAAAAATTGCTTTTGGAGCATTATTTCTTTCAAGTACCTTATGGGCAATTTTTGTAACAGCAATCGCGGTTAAAGGCACTGTTGATGAAGGTTTCCATATCATTGTATCGCCGCAAACAGCTGCAATAAATGCATTCCATGACCATACAGCAACTGGAAAATTAAATGCAGAAATAATTCCTATAACTCCAAGTGGATGCCATTGTTCATACATTCTATGATTCGTCCTTTCCGATTGCATTGTTTTCCCATAAAGTTGGCGAGAAAGACCAACAGCAAAGTCGGCTATATCAATCATTTCCTGAACTTCACCAAAACCTTCTGTAAGAATTTTTCCCATTTCAATAGTAACAAGTTGGCCAAGTTCATTCTTATACTTTCTAAGCTCCAAACCGATTTGTCTGATTATTTCTCCTCTTTTTGGAGCAGGAATCATTCTCCAGACTTTAAAGGCTTCTTGTGCTTTTTGGGATATGATCTCATAATCTTCTTCTGAAGCTGACTTAACCTTTGCTATTAGGGAATCATCAATTGGTGAGAATACTTCGATATCCTCACCTCTTGTATCAAGCCATTCTCCGCAATAAGCTCCAGAATTTTGCTTTTTAATTCCGAGATTTTTTGGTATTTCTTGCATTTCTAATTCCTTTCTTTTTTAATTTTTATTATTTTTGCCACAAATTTACCCCGTGAAATAACTGATAAGAAAAATGGTATGATTAGTAAACAAAAAATATTTCACGGGGCAGGCACGAACTTTCACTAACTTTAACTTACTCCTATTTTGAATAATTTTATTATTGTTATTTTTCTTCCATAAATGGATATTTATAATCTGTTGGCGGCACAAATGTTTCCTTTATTGTACGAGGAGAAATCCACCTGAGCAGATTTACCATATCTCCTGCTTTATCATTAGTGCCTGAAGCTCGCGCACCACCAAAAGGCTGTTGACCAACTACAGCTGCTGTGGGTTTATCATTAATATAAAAATTTCCAGCAGCATTTCTAAGAATTTCTTTAGCTAATATTATTGCCTCTCTGTCATTTGCAAATATTGAGCCGGTTAAAGCATAAGGTGAAGTCTCATCACACAGGTGCAAAGTTTCCTCATACTTATTATCTTGATATACATAAATTGTAATCACAGGTCCGAAGACTTCTTCCTTCATTGTCTTGAATTTTGGGTTTGTTGTTAAAATGACTGTCGGCTTAATGTAATATCCTTTTGAATCATCATATTCTCCACCACAGATAATCTCCGCATCACTTGATTTCCTGGCGAATTCAATATAGGACACGATTTTATCAAAAGCATTTTTATCAATAACAGCGTTAATAAAATTTGTAAAGTCTTCAACATCTCCCATTTTCAGTTCTTTTGTGGTTGCGATTAGCTTATCTTTCAATGCTGTCCAGATGCTTTTTGGAATATATGCTCGTGAGGCTGCAGAACATTTTTGTCCTTGATATTCAAAAGCACCACGAATAATCGCTGTATTCAATGCTGTAACATCAGCAGAAGGATGAACAAATATAAAATCTTTTCCGCCTGTTTCACCAATTATCCTGGGATAAGTTTTATAATTCTGAACATTCTTACCAACGATTTTCCACATAGTCTGAAGCGTATTGGTACTCCCTGTAAAATGAATACCCGCAAGATTTGGATTTGAAAGAACGGAGGGACCAAGATTTCTACCTGGACCGGGAATAAAGTTAATTATTCCATCAGGTAAACCTGCTTCTTTAAATAATTTCATTAAGTAAAATGCACTATAAACTGCTGATGATGCGGGTTTCCACAGAACGACATTTCCCATTATTGCTGGAGCAGATGGAAGATTTCCTGCGATTGAAGTAAAATTAAAAGGGGTAACAGCAAAAACAAACCCTTCTAAAGCCCGATGTTCTGTCATATTCCAGATTCCTTTTGATGAATTAGGTTGTCGCTCATAAATTTTCATAGCATAATAAGTATTAAAGCGGAAAAAGTCTATCAATTCGCAAGCTGAATCAATTTCTGCCTGAAGAACATTTTTACTCTGAACAAGCATTGTCGCTGCATTAAGAAGTGGACGATATTTTGTAGAAAGCAATTCAGCAATTCTGCGGAAAATTGCAACTCTTTCCTCCCAGGGCATATCTGCCCATTTTTTTCTTGCCTCAAGTGCAGCATTAATAGCCATATTTACTTCATTTTCACCAGCCTTATGATATCTACCAAGTAGATGCTTATGGTCGTGTGGAATCCTACACTCACCCATATCACCTGTCTTAATTTCTTTTCCTCCAATAATTAAAGGAATTTCAACAACCTCAGATTTTAACTCAGCAAGTTTATCTTTTATCAATTTTCTTTCTTTTGAACCTGCTGAATATGAAAGAATAGGTTCGTTTGTAGGAAATGGTACTATTAATTTTGAATTAATCATTTCTTGTGCTCCTTAATTATTTTTTCTCAGAATCTTTTATAAATTTATTAAGTTCAAATATAATTCTATCCATTTCTTCATCAGAAAAGCCTTTTTCATCCATCTGGTCATGGAGCGTACCCCAGACTGGTTCGCCACACATAACACAGACAATGTCTCTTTGTGAAAGAAATTCTTGTGCACCGGGAAACTTTTTTAAAATGTCCTCAATCCACATATCTTTTGTTATATGTAATTTCACGAAGCAACCTTCTCTATACTATTGAAAATATTGATATTTTTAAAAAGAAGTTCTTTATTCTGTGTGAATTAGATGTCAAGCAGTTTTTAAAAATAGATAATAAAATTTAAAATCCTTATAAAAATGTGTCCCTCAAAAAATTGGTGAATTATTTTTCTTGACAGGCAATATTACATTTTATTTTCATATTTATAGCCGAGTGATATCTTCTAAACTCTGTAGCATGATGTATCACCGATAGGGCGTGTTTGGAAACGAACATACCTCCCGTGTTTGGAAAGGCGAAAGAGAATGTACTTTTAAATACTTACTTTTTCATTTTGCCTTCAAAAAAATAATAAATTTTGGAGGTATTATCAAACCATTCTCCAAGAGCAAACAACCTTGTATGAAGGTTTCATTGTGCACCTGTCATGGAATGGTCCATGACAGCCCGGAAAGTCTCCTTTTATCGAAAAATCTACTTTTCATTTAGGGAATAAGTAATTTCAGAAATAGATATAAAAATGAAATGGCTGGTTAGATATTCCTCACAAGATTTGTTATACATAGCAATCTTTAGTGCTTTGGGATTAGCAATTAAGCCTATCGTCGCCCCTCTTATTCATTTAATTTCTACACCATTAATGGTCCCTGGAGGTTCCCTTGCCGGGGGATTATATATGATGTGGATTACTCTTGCAGTAGTAATTGTTCAAAAACCAGGAGTTGGATTCCTGGTGGGTTTGGTTCAAGCTGTTGTAATGCTCTCTCTAGGACTTTTTGCAAGTCATGGTGCGATTTCTTTAATTAGCTATACCATGCCTGGATTAGTTGCAGATATAACAGCCCTTTTGCTAATAAGAAAAGATACTGTTTATGCCCATATTTTAATTTGTGTATTTGCAAATATTACAGGAATAATAATTGTATCAACATTGTTTTTGCGGTTACCTTTTATTCCAATTGTTATTTCAATATTTATTGGTTCTTTTTCTGGAATAATTGGTGGACTTTTATCCTATTCATTGTTTATCAAATTAAAAAAATATAGAATTATTAGAAATAATAAAGAACCGCTAATGAACGAGAATTCACCCCGTTAGATAGTATCCCATGCGTCTGAGCGCCGAGACCGATTAGATTCCAATAGTTAAATGTTATAAGAACATCTAACGGGGTAAACGATAATGAGTTTAAAGACCAAATCTAAAATAGTTCTGGATTACGAATAAAATCTTATGTCAAGTCTTGAAATTCAAAATCTATCCTTTCGCTATTCAAATAATCAACCCTGGATTGTCAGAAATTTCTCTTTTGAAGCTGAGAAGGGGGATATCGTTGCAGTCCAGGGACCAAGCGGAAGCGGTAAAACAACTTTTCTTTATTTACTTTGTGGTGTAATTCCTAAAATAATTAAGGGAGAATTTGGTGGTAAGATTAAGGTGATGAATGAAAATATTGAGAATCTTTCTCTACCACAAATTGCACCAAAACTTAGTTTAATGATGCAAGAAACAGAACTTCAATTATCATTTCCGTCTGTTGAACAAGAATTAGCATTTGCACCAGAAAATTTGAAACTTACTCCATCAGAGATTGAAAATCGGATTGACGATGCTCTAACTCTATTACAAATTAAATCTTTGCGTTATGAAGAAACAGCTACACTTTCTTTTGGACAAAAAAAATTAGTTGCTTTTGCTTCTATTTTAACCTTATCTCCACAAATTTTTTTATTAGATGAACCGACTTCAGGACTTTCATCTTACTATATTCAAATAATTATAAATGTAATTTCAAAATTATCCCATGAAGGAAAAACAATTTTTATTGCCAATCCTTCACCCGAATTATTAAAAATTTCAAATAAAGTTATTGATTTAGACAATCTTCAGGAATGAAACCGATTTACAAAATAAACGAACTTTCATTTTCATATTCATCAAATAAGCAGATTTTCAGAAACATCCACCTTGAACTGACTTTTGAAAAGATTACTTTGTTAAGTGGAAAAAATGGGAGTGGAAAGACTACACTTTGTCGTCTTTTATCTGGTCTGGAAAAAAGATTTCAAGGCTGCATTTTACTGGAAAATAAAAATTTATCTAAGATACCAGCAAATATAATTGCCAACAAAGTAGTTTATCTAAAACAAGAAAGTTTAGCTAATGTTGTTGCTGCCAATCCTGATGAAGATTTAGCCATCTGGCAACATAAATTTCGTTTGAATAATAACACTACTTTTGAAAAAAGAAGATCAAATGCTCTTGAATATTTTGATATTTATAACTTTAAAGATAAACCGATTTGGGAGCTAAGCAGTGGCCAAATAAAGCGAATTGGCTTATCTTCATTACTTCTGAATGAAGATAAATATTGGATATTGGATGAACCAACAAGCAGTTTAGATAATAGTTCAATTGAACTATTGGGGCAAGTATTAGAAAACAGAAAGAAAAATGGAAAGGGATGTCTTATCATCTCTCATCAGTTTGAAAGCTATAAGCCACTCTTTGATTGTTGGCTTCAAATAGAAAATGAGAGTATAATTGAAAAAGATAAATTTTATAAATAACATTTTGTTAGTGTTAGTTCGTGTGGTTTTATTTTTATGAGTTGTCAGGGACAATTCCCTGACATAAAAGATATTCAACGGTAGGTTCGTCATAGATCAGTCTTCACTAAAGCTACGACCTGACAAGATGGTCAATGACGACTCCTCGGACAATGGACAAAAAAATGCATTTTCAGATGAAACATACATGTCAGCAATCAGACACAAAGGAACAGGAAAATTACATTGGAGTTATTGAATTTATCCTTTTTCTAATTTTTTTCTCTGTGTCTTTGTGTCTTTGTGGTGAAAGGATTTTCATATGAAAATTAATCTTCGCACATTGCTGATTATTGTAATATTGATAACATCTTTGTCTGTTATCTATCAAAAAATATTTGTGCAAATCGTTCTAATTCTTCTTTCCATTCTATTACTGTTTTTAATGCATCCTGGCAAGAAAAAATCTTCCAGGATATTGCATAGATTGAAAAATCTTACAAAAATTATTTTTACTTTGATGCTCTTTCAAATTCTTTTCCGAAGAGGTGGTGATGTCCTTTGGCAATGGGATATTATAAAAATCACATCGGTTGGAATAAATTATGGTGTTACTTCCTCTCTGCGTTTTTTTCTCATAATCTTAATTGCTGGTCTTTTATTTGACATTCCACATTATGATTATTTATTAGCGTTACGAAGTTGGAAGATTCCGTATGAAATTTCCTTCCTGGTTGCATCGGTAATTAATTTCATCCCAACTTTTAACAATCAGTTTCATATCATCGTGGAAGAACTCTCATTAAGGGGCATTGACCTAAAAAGAATACCAATTTTGAAAAGACCGCGAGCATATATTTCACTAGTATTTCCTGTACTTGCGCGAACAATTGCCAATGCACGTTTTCGAGCAATCTCCTTAGAATTACGGGCATTTCGTTTATACAGAAATCGAACCTATTTATATGAAGATAAATTGAGATGGCTTGACTATGTTATTCAACTTGGTGCTATAAGTGAATTTATATTGATAATATCTCTTTATCATGCTTAAATTCACAGACCTGCCCGCCGCATCCCGATGAAATCGGGGGCAGGCGGGGACTTTGAGGGTGACGGAAATTTTACTAACACGGGACTCTGTCCCGTCTGTATTAAAAAAAACAGGATTATATCCGCCAGCTCCGAGACGGAGTCGCGATTCATCGGGACTGGCGGACTGTTAGATTACCGTCTGGTTGTTAAAACAAGAATTATTAGAATAGTTTATAAAATGATTAAATTTGTCAGGAGTAATTGTAACACGGGACTCTGTCCCGTCTGTATTAAAAAAAACAGGATTATAAATCCTGTTAGATCACCGTCTGGTTGTTAAAAACAAGAATTATTAGAACAGTTTATAAAATGATTAAATTTGTCAGGAGTAGCTATGAAAGTTTTTAGTGTAGTGGGTTACACAAAATCAGGTAAAACTTCTACTGTAATTGAATTGGTAAAGGAGCTAAAATTACGAGGATATAAGGTTGCAACGATAAAAGATATACATTATGAAAAATTTACAATGGAGACTGAAAATTCGGATTCCTGGTTGCATTGGAAAGCAAGTAAAGGTGTAGTTTTTGCTCGTGGTTTGAATGAAACCTATCAAATCTGGCATCGTCAGCTTGCATTAGAAGAAATGCTTAAACATTTAAATGCTGATTATGTTATTGTTGAAGGAATGAAAACTTTTCCTTTACCAAAAATTGTGTGTGCAAAATCTAAGGGAGAACTTGATGAATTAGTTGATGGAACAGTATTTGCAATTTCTGGAATTTATGCTAACGATAACAAGTCTTATAAAAAATTCAAGGTATTCCATTCAAAAAAACAGGCAAAAGATTTGGCTGATATCGTTGAAGAAAAAGTTTTTGATGTTCTTCCTTATCCAGCGGAAGAATGTTGCAAAGCTTGTGGATTCACCTGCAAAGAGATGGTTGAAAAAATTCTAACTGGAGAAAAAACTCGTGCAGATTGTGTTCTTGACAGAAGTAAGCAATTAACCTTAAAAATTGATGGCAAAGAAATTAAGATTGTTCCTTTTGTTCAAAACACATTTAAAGATGTTATTCTTGGCTTTGTAAAAAATCTGAAAGGATACAAGAAAGGAAAGATAGAGATTGAAATTGATGAATAGCCACAGAGATACTGTAAAAAACCCGAGTCGTGCTCTGTGAGCCCGACTTGGGTTTTACTGAATTTTTGAGAATAAATTTAAAGATTTATTTTTTCTATCAGTTTTGGTAAAATCTCTTCATTAATTTTATTTGCTGCCTTTTTTAATGCATTCAAGCCAGCTTTGTTAAAATTCAATTGGAATCCTTTAATATCAAAAATTGCATCTTTATAAATTTCTTCTCCATTAGTAATATTAACAACGGATATTGATACATCTGCAAAAGCAGAACACATTCCCTCAATTCTTGAGCCTTGTCTTGTCTCTGCTGTTATTGTTATCATTATGTCAGCATCAGAGACATTATCAACATAAGAAAAACCATAATTTGTAAGATTATCTTTTAAAATTGGTTCAATATAAGGAAAATCTAACTTCTTTCCCAGATTAGTTTCTTCACTTCGGATAAATACAGATAATCCTTCCACATTGATTATTATTTTAGTATTTGGAATTTTAAAACTCTCTAATATTGCAACTATAACTGGTGAGCTATTATATTCTGGATTTAAGCTTAGTATGTCAAATTCTGCTTTTACAATTTGAATTTTATCAGGTGCAGTAATTTTGTGGATTCTACATATAGCTTTGCCTGAATTATCAGTTTTTGCTTTTGAATCTAAATCTCCTTCACCTCTAACAAATGAGAAATTTATTGGTAAATTTGAAATTTTGATTTTATTCAGACTGCTATAATTTGCCTTAATTATAATTGGCTCTGTTATGGGATTACCCAGCTTTGTATTAAATTTATCTATTTCCGGAAATAATGAAATGTTATCTAATATATCCTGAACTGACGAATAAATTTCATTTAATAAAAAAATATTTTGGTTATTATATGTTACTTGTAATGGTTCATTCAAATATTTCTCAATAGGTTTTAATGACTCAAAATAAAATGATAATGCTTTAGAAATAGCATATTCTTTTTCACTCTCTTTTGCTTTAGAAAACAAATTTAGGGATTTATTTAAAGCATCTTTTAATCTTAATTGTTTTTGCTTCTTGTATTTTTCTTTTGAAAGTTTACAATATACCCAATATTTATCTCCACTATCCCAATTATCAACAATTTCTACATCTTCAAGACTTTCTTTTGTTGATGTATTTATTTGTTGTTTAAGTAACTCGTCAATTCTACCATTCTCTTCAATTAATTTATGAATAGTTTCGCTAAAAATTGTTATCTTAATTTGAGAAGCGATTTCATTGATTGCATTGTTCTTTGCTTCTTGAGTGTAGTTTTCAGTATTTTTACTTGAAAAACCTATACCAACATAAAAATCAGCATCATAAGGATAATCCGTTATCCAAAATGGTTTCTCAGCATAAGAAAAAGAAAAAAGAAACAAGGATAATATAATTATAGCTAAAGTTTTGTTTCTAATAACTTTATTCATAAATCTCATTTTGTCAAAGGAATATTGCGTAAACACGCATTAGGTGATTTTGATATATCTATATGACCAAAATACGACGACCACAGATTAAAATAAATTTGCAGTAATGCTACACTTCTTGCTTCTTTTGAAACATTATCAAAACTGAGAATTAAGCTCGTAGGAACACCTGAAACAAGCAAACTTTTAGGCTGCATTCCCTCTTTGTTTGCAAGCTGGGCTTCTTTTGCCTGATATTCATTCCCAAAATTATCAAATATTCTGGAATTATATGCAGATAATTTAAATTCCCTGTCTTTTTTATCATTGTTTGTGATAAGCAAATCACAAGTTACTTTGCCTCCTGGTGATATTTTGCATTTTGGTACTTCAAATGTAAAATTTTCCACTTCTACTTTTTTCAATGCTTCCTTAGAAATTTCTTTCTTTTCCATCTGCTTTTGAACTTCTTCCTTTTGGAATTCTTCCTTTTGGACAGTAGAAATTATTCCCATCAGCTTTTCAACAGTCTCATCTTTTACAATTTTTGTTCCAGCTACTCCAAACACCTTTCCTGTTTCAGCAGATATTATCCGAGCGTTAACTTTTAAACTTTTACCAAGATCAGTTATTGTACCGGATACTATAGCATCAACTCCTAAAATACGACCTAATTCTTTTGCTGAGTTTGGGTCAATCATTCCTGTAATAGACAACTTTTGTTCTGATATAATTTTGTTCAGTAATTGCCTTTCTACTACTTCAAACTTCTTCGTTCTAAAAAGTCTGGTAATGAGTTCCTCAGCAAGATATTTACCGAATTGTGTAACATTGCCATCAAGGCCAGAAAATTCTATTACAGCGATTTTTTTCTTCCCGTCTTCAGCAATACTGTTGGTAATTTGTGTTGTCAAATCCGATAATGAATTATCTAAATTATTGGTGATTTCAGGTTTTTCAAAAGTTTCTGCTTTAACAATGGGTTGCTTTTGAGTAGTAGCGCAGCTTGTGAGTATAAGCAATATAGCAACAGGAATCAGCTTTTCTAAAATGCATATTTTTTTAAACATTTTTACTCCTTTTTGAATTGTTATTTTAGTATTCATCTCAAAATGAGATTTGTTTTTAATTAAAAATTATGTCAAATCTTTTATCAGATTTTTGTTTATTTTTTATAAATATCACCTCTGGGTCCTGCTTTATAGCAATAAATCAATAATTCTTTACTTCTAATTTCATAAAGAAATCTGTAATTTCCAACCCTTAAGCGAAAATGTCCTTTTTTGTTTATTAAAGGTTTAATATCCAAAAAATTATTAAATGGATTTTTGCCTAATATGTCAAAACGATTAACCAGTTTTTTCTGGAAGTTTTTATTCCTTTTCGTCAAAAAATTAAAAACATCTCTGGAAAACTTTATTTCATACATTTAATTCTTTTTTTATCTTATTTAATGAGATAGCTCTACCTTGTTTCAATTCTTCTATAGCTTTTTGATAGACTTTG
>JAYEOL010000048.1:0-44895 GCA_034722995.1 Candidatus Cloacimonadota bacterium
TAATATCAAAAAACTAAATATAATTGGAATTCAAAATTTAGGTAGAATAAATATTGATTGGGAAGAAAATAAAGTTAATGAAATAATAAACAACCAACTAAAAATGACATCCACATTAAAAGATAGCAAATTAGTATATAATTTAGTGGAAACGACACACAAAGAAAAATCAGAACAGTTCAGAACCCTAAAAGAGAACTTCCATAAAATCGGACAATATGATGATGAAGATAAAGCTTATGTTGAATTCAAAAAACATGAATTAAGAGAAGAAAAATCAAATTTTAAGAAGAGAAGATATAATATTAAAATTTATAGTTTATTGTATAAATTATTACGAAGGATATTTTTCTTTCAACAAGAAAATAAGTATGAAAATAATTATAAACGAATTAACAAACTTTTTAATTTGATTTACAAAAAATATTTAAAATATGGGAATATTAAATATAGGTTTAAAAAAATAATATTTGAAGATATGGGTTTATATGGAACCAGCCCGAAAAAAGTTGCAATTAGTATGTTTAAAATTTGGGGCTTTTTTACAGTTGTCTATACAATTTTATCAAAATATATTGTATTAAACTCTAAAGAAATAACCGAACTGCCAGGTTTATTTAAAGCTGCATATTTTAGTGCAATAACTTTTCTTACTATTGGTTATGGTGATTATGTTCCTAACGGAATAATTCGTTTGTTTTCTGGTATTGAAGGATTTTTGGGATTATTCTTAATGGCATATTTTACTGTTGCTTTTGTGAGAAAGGTTTTAAGATAATTTCTAGTATATGGAAAGAGAAACAAACATTTCCCTTTGCTTACACCCCTCACCTGTCATTCCTCCCGATATATCGGGAATTGGGAATCTATAATCAATTCTTTTTGTATTACTCATGAAATAATGAGAACAATAACCAAAAGAAATGGATTCCCGTCCACGATTTCACGAGGACAAGCTTTCACGGGAATGACAAAGGAGCGTGAGTGGAGACAAATTTAAAGGAAATGATACATAATTCCTTGACTAATGGACTAAATATTTCACGGAGTAGTTCTATTATAAAATAATTAACAGGAGAAATCATGAAAGAAAAACAACAAAAACAAATCAAAGTAAACATTCAGAAAGAAGCGGCAGAAGGTATTTATTCTAATATTGTATTTATGAATTTTAATAATTCAGAATTTATTGTTGATTTTGGCAGGATACTTCCAGCAATTCCAGAAGCAAAAATTTATTCAAGAATTATTATGAATCCTCAACATTGCAAAAGATTAATGCATCTACTTGAGAGAAATATTGATAAATTTGAGAAGCAATTTGGAGAAATTTCTTTGCCTGAGCAAAAAGGTGGTGCACGAGATATTGGATTTCACCCAGAGATGAAATAAAAGATAAATTTTAATAAACGATAAATATTTATTAATAAAGTAACTTAATCTCCAATTATTCTTGACTTAAAAATTACACTTTAAAAAATTTAACAAATTTTTCAATAAAAATAATTTGTAAGAGGTTTACTAATGAAAAAGCACTGGTTTCGGACTGTATGTATAATAGTAGTTTTTCTGGTTATAATCTATTATCTATTGCCACTTGTTGCAAAGCAGAAATATGCAATATGCAATTTAGAAGTTTATGACCAGAATAATGAAAAAATATATGAAGTTACCGGACAGGAATATAAGCTTGGCAGTAATAAATTTGGCTTGGATTTCGATAATGCCATAAATAACGCTACAATAAATGATACCATTACAGTTGAAGGCAGATTGCCAGATGAGATTTTACGAAATTTAGATGTAGAAGTTGATTTTACTCAAAAACAATTAATTAAAGCTAAACTTGTTAATAAGGTCTCCAAATCTGTATTGCCATCCTGGTTTAGCAAAAAGGAATTAAAGCTTGGACTGGATTTACAAGGTGGTATGCATTTAGTTCTTGATGTTGATACAGAAGGATTATCAAAAGATGCCGCGGAATCAAGTGTTAAAGGTGCTCTGGAAATTATACGAAATAGGATAGACCAGTTTGGAGTTTCTGAGCCAACGATTCAAAAAATTGGCGCTGAAAGAATTCTTGTTCAGCTACCAGGCCTGCGAGACGCAAATAGAGCCAAGGATTTGATTGGAAAGACTGCACTCCTTGAATTTAGTCTTTTAGCAAATAATGAAGATATTAAACAAACCGTTGAAGCTTTGGATAGTTATTTACAAAATAATTATGAAAAATATGCTTTCTTAAAGAAAGTTGAAGCGGAGAAAGCAACCGCGGTGGAAGAAGCACTTCTTGAAAAACCTGAAGAGCTTGCTGATACAACAAGCGCAGCAGCTGATACAACTGAAGTGATAGAAGATGAATCTGAATATAATAATCTTTTTTCTTCTTTGATTGCTGTTTATGGCTCTGAACTTGTGGTCAAGCCCGAGAATTTACCTTTTTTTAAAAAACTTATCTCCCTTCCTGAAATTAAGAAAATTATGCCAAGTGGAATTAAGATTTTGCTTGGAAAGATAAATCCGAAAGATATTTATGGAGCCCGACCTGTTTATTTTCTATATGATAAAGTAGAGTTGACGGGTGCTTCATTAAAGTCCGCTGATGTACGAATTGGTCAAGGAATGGATCCGAAAACCGCTAATAAGCCTTATGTAAGTTTACAATTTGATAATGAAGGTGCTCGCATTTTTTCAAATGTAACAGGCCAGCATATAAAAGAAAGATTAGCAATTGTGCTGGATAATATTGTTCATTCAGCACCAGTTATCCAGGATAAAATAAGAGGTGGTAATGCACAAATTACAGGGAATTTTAAGATGGAGGAAGCTAAAGATTTAGCAATTGTTTTACGCGCTGGTAACCTTCCTGCACCAGTTAATATAGTTGAAGAAAGAACAGTTGGTCCTTCTCTTGGCTCTGATTCAATTAAAGCTGGATTCAATGCAACTCTTATCGGTATGATAGTTGTGGTGCTTTTTATGATGATTTATTATAAAATTTCTGGAGTTATTGCTAATTTTGCACTTTTATGTAATATATTTATTATCCTGGGAGCTTTAACAATGTTGAATGCGAGTCTGACCTTACCAGGTATTGCTGGAATTATTCTTACTATTGGTATGGCTGTTGATGCTAATGTGCTTATTTTTGAGAGAATTAGAGAAGAAATTAGGTCGGGGAAAACCGTTAGAACTGCAATTGACAATGGATATAAAAAAGCTGTAATTACTATTGCCGATGCAAATATTACTACACTAATTACCGCTATTGTGCTTTATCAGTTTGGTACAGGTCCTATTAAAGGCTTTGCAGTAACATTGAGTTTGGGTATCTTAGCATCAATGTTTACAGCAATAGTTGTAACGAGAGCTATCTTTGATAATATTGTAACTCGTAAAGCCAGGAAAACTCTTAGCATATAAAAAAGGCATGAGCAGACATAAACTGTTACGAACAAAGATTTGAATAAGTTATAAAAAGGAGTTATCAAAAATGAATACTGTAAACTATAATTTAAATTTATCATTAAATTTTCAGCAGGTTTTGGAATTGATAAAGCAATTACCATTTAAGGAAAAAAAAGAATTAAGCAAAGAACTAGAAAAGGAAATGATAGATAAAAAATTATCAGCATTGCTTAATACTTTTAGAACTGATGAATTATCTTATGAAACGATTACTAATGAAGTTGAAAAGGTAAGAGAATCACCGAATTAACACCGAAAATTATTTATTTATTTTTTATTCGGTGTGTTTCGGTGACTTCGGTGGTTAATTTAAAAAACAACTATGATTCAGGTAATAAGAAGGTTATGGCAAAATAATTAATTGGAGATTGAAATGAGATTATTTAAGAATCCAAATTTTGATTTTAATAAAAGACGAAAGATAGGTTTTGTTGTATCTGCAATATTAATTGTTGCAGGAATTCTATCTTTAATTATCAATGAAGGACCAAAGTATGGGATAGATTTCACAGGTGGCACACTATTAGAATTTGATTTTACTCCGGATAATCCTGATTTACCTCCAATTGCCATTCAAGAAATAAGAGATGTTTTATCATTGCAAGGTTATAGTGATGCAGAAATTCAAGAGTTTGGAAATCCTCATCATGTTTTAATCAAAATAAAGACAAGCGAAAGCGCAAGAAAAGATGAATCAAAAGTAATAAGGATTTTACAAGATAAATTTCCTAAATATGCTGGTAATAAAGAAATTGCAGAATTTGAACGAAGAAGCGAACATGTTGGCTCAAAAATCGGTGAAGAATTAAGAGGGAAAGCAGTCATTGCTATTTTAATTTCATTATTAGGAATTATTCTATATATTTGGTGGAGATTTGAACTTACTTATGGATTTGCCGCAATACTGGCTTTATTCCATGATGTTATTATTACAATTGGTCTTTTTTCTATTTTTGGAAGAGAACTAAATATAGCTGTAATCGGCGCATTGTTAGCAATAGTTGGTTATTCTCTTAATGATACTATTGTTGTCTTTGTGCGAATAAGAGAAGACCTAAAAGTTTATCGTAGAGAAAAATATGAATCTATTATTAATCATAGTATTAATGAAGTATTATCTCGTACCGCGATAACCTCCTTAACCACCCTTATTGTTGTTCTTGCATTATTTATATTTGGTGGTGAGGTGATTCACAATTTTGCTTTTGCTCTTTTATGCGGAGTTATTGTAGGAACATACTCTTCTATTTTTATTGCCAGTCCGGTTCTTGTTGCATATAAAAATATGACCTTAAAGAAGTCAGTGACAAGATCAAAAAGAAGATAATAATATTTCATATAAAGTTTTTTTGTGCATTTTATAACCGGTAAATTCAAGGGGCAGAAGATTGACATTCCCAAATCCAATATTCGTCCAACAATGGACAAAGTGAGGGAAGCTGTCTGTTCAATGATAAGAGATAAGATTGCCAATTCTGTTGTTTTAGACCTGTATGCTGGTAGCGGTAGTTTTGGTCTGGAAGCAATTAGCGAAGGAGCAAAAATATGCCACTTTGTTGATAATTCATTTAAAGCTACAAGATGTATAAGAAAAAATCTAAACAAGTTTTGTATAACTGACAATGTGAAGGTTTTTGAAAGTTCAGTTTTAAGTTTTATTAATAGATGTGATTCAAATTATTACGATATTGTTTTTGTTGACCCACCCTATAATGCAAAAGTGATATCAAAAATAGTCAAAGCAATATTAGAAAGAAATATATTGAAGTCAGATGGAGTGATTGTAGCTGAATGTAGAATGGACGAAGATTTATCAAAAATAAAGGATAAAATTATAAAGTCAAAAACTTATGGTGATACAAAGATTCTTCTTATATCTGAATAAATAAATGAATAAAAGTAAAAAGACCGAATTGAAACTATATAATACCTATACAAGAGAAAAAGAGGTTTTTGTTCCCATAAGACCAGATTTAGTAACTCTGTATACCTGCGGATTAACAGTTTATAATTATGCCCATATAGGTAATCTGCGAACATACATTTTTGAGGATGTGTTAAAAAGGGTTCTCTTTTACAATGGATATAAAGTTAAGCATGTTATGAATATCACAGATATTGGTCATCTGACATCAGATGCTGATGAAGGTGAAGACAAAATGGTTCTATCAGCAAAGAAGGAGAAGAAAACTGTTTGGGAAATTGCTGAGTTTTACACCAAAGCTTTTGAAAATGATTTAAAGAAGTTGAATATTATTTTTCCTGATTATCATATTAAAGCATCAGAGCTTATACCTCAAATGATAAAATTAATTCAACGGCTTGAGCAAAAGGGTTACACATATTTTAGGAACGGAAATGTTTATTTTGATATTTCAAAATTTCCTAATTACGGTAAACTTGCAAGACTTAATATGGACAAATTAAGGGCTGGAGCGAGGGTTGCTGTTGATAAATCCAAAAAAAATCCTCTTGATTTTGTCTTGTGGTTTACAAAGTCAAAATTTGAGGACCAAGAGATGAAGTGGGATAGTCCTTGGGGGAAGGGGTATCCTGGTTGGCACATAGAATGCTCAGCAATTTCAATGCATTATCTGGGGGAGCAGTTTGACATTCACTGTGGCGGCATTGACCATATTCCAGTTCATCATACTAATGAGATTGCACAAAGCGAGGCTGCAACAGGCAAAAAATGGGTAAATTATTGGATGCATGGAGAATTTCTTATATTTAATAGAGAGAAAATGAGTAAGTCAAAAGGTGAGTTCTTAACATTAGATTTATTAAATAAGAAAGGGTATTCACCTATGGTATATCGTTATTTCTGCCTTGGTGCTCACTACCGCCAGCAGATTAGCTTTAGTTACGAAGCTCTTGAAACTGCAAAATTTTCTTATAATCGCCTAAGAAACAAAATAATGGAGATAAAATCAAATAAAGAGCAAAGTAAGCCAGATGAAAAATTTGTCAAAACGATAAAGGATGATTTTTTAGAAAGAATAAATGATGATTTGAATATGCCTGAAGCTCTTGCTGTTCTCTGGAAGGTTCTTAGAACAGACAAGATTGGCAATAAAGAAAAATATAACCTTATCGTAGGATTTGACAAGGTTTTTGGATTACTTCTTGAAAGAGTTGAAAAACTTCTCAGTGAGGAGGCAAAACAAAAGGTTGATACAGAATTAGTAGAAAAGTTAGTAAAGGAAAGGGATGAAGCTCGGGCAAGAAAAGATTGGACAAAATCTGATAAAATTAGGGAGAGATTAATTAGAATGGGAATAGAGGTTCGTGACACATCAAAGGGAACAATTTGGAAAGTAAAAGTATAAAGTCGTTAAGGCATATAAGTTTTTTTAAAATTATTTTGTAAAAAAGAATACAAAAAGTTTGACAGTTATTTTTATAATTTACGAAATTGTAAATTCTATAAATTATTTATAGGATTTATATGCCACCATAGCTCAGGGGTAGAGCAGGGGTTTTGTAAACCTCTGGTCGGGGGTTCAAATCCCTCTGGTGGCTCCAGGAAATTTATGTTTGTTTGGGGAATCTAAACAACAGAATTTTTATTAATTTTGGGGAGATACCCTAGTGGTCAAAGGGAGCAGACTGTAAATCTGCCGGCGAAGCCTTCGGAGGTTCAAATCCTTCTCTCCCCACCATTTGCGGGAATAGCTCAGCTGGCCAGAGCATTAGCCTTCCAAGCTAAGGGTCGCGGGTTCGAACCCCGTTTCCCGCTCCAGGCTCATGTAGCTCAGTCGGTAGAGCACCTCCTTGGTAAGGAGGAGGTCACCGGTTCAATCCCGGTCATGAGCTCCAGAAAAAAGTTAAATATCTTAGGAGGATATATGGCTAAAGAGAAATATGTAAGAACCAGGCCGCATGTTAATGTTGGAACCATAGGTCATATTGACCATGGAAAAACAACTTTAACTGCTGCAATGACATTGTGTCTTGAAAAGAAAGGACAAGCAAAGTATGTTACATTTGACCAGATAGATAATGCGCCTGAGGAAAGAAAAAGAGGAATTACTATTGCTACAGCTCATGTGGAATATGAAAGCGATAACAGACACTATGCTCATGTTGATTGTCCTGGACATGCCGACTATATCAAGAATATGATCACTGGCGCAGCACAAATGGATGGTGCAATATTAGTTGTCAGTGCTGCCGATGGCGTTATGCCACAAACAAGAGAACATATTCTTTTGGCAAGACAGGTTGGAGTTCCTTATATTGTTGTATATATGAACAAAGTTGATATGGTGGATGATCCAGAATTGTTAGAACTTGTTGAATTGGAGATTAGAGATTTATTAAATGAGTATGAATTCCCTGGAGATGAAATACCAATAATTCAAGGTAGTGCATTAAAAGCATTGAACTGTGGTTGCGGAAAGCCAGAATGTAAAAATTGTGGGTCAATTGTTAAGCTCATAACAGCTTTAGACGAGTATATCCCATTACCAAAGAGAGATGTTGATAAACCTTTCTTGATGCCAATTGAAGACATTTTCAGTATTCCTGGAAGAGGTACGGTTGCAACTGGCAGAGTTGAACGAGGACAGGTAAAAATTGGAGATAAAGTTGAAAGGGTTGGAATTAAAGAAACCCGTGAGATTGTTGTAACTGGCGTTGAGATGTTTAGAAAGATCCTTGATTCCGGACAAGCTGGAGATAATATTGGTGTGCTTCTGCGCGGTGTAGCAAAGGATGAGGTGGAACGTGGAATGGTTTTAGCAAAACCTAAAAGTATTACCCCACATAAAGTCTTTAAGGGTGAAACTTACATCCTGACAAAAGAAGAAGGTGGAAGACATAAACCATTTTTCAGTGGTTATAGACCTCAGTTCTACTTCAGAACAACAGATGTTACAGGAACATTATCCTTGCCAGAAGGCATTGATATGGTAATGCCAGGCGATAATGTAACAATGTCAGTAGAACTTATTACACCTATCGCTCTTGAAAAAGGTTTGCGCTTTGCTATCCGTGAAGGTGGACACACTGTAGGAGCCGGAGTAGTTGGAGATATTGTTGAGTAGGATTGTCTATGAGAGATATAATAAAGTTGGCTTGTTCCGTGTGTAAATCAAGAAATTATTCAACTACCAAGAACAAAAGAACACATCCTAAAAGAGTTGAATATAAAAAATATTGTCCAATTTGTAGAAAGCGTACTCTACATAAAGAGACAAAATAATCTTTGTAGGCCTGTAGCTTAAATGGTAAAGCAGCGGTCTCCAAAACCGAAGAGTGCGGGTTCAATTCCTGCCGGGCCTGCCATTATTCTATTATATTGAAAAATATGTTTAAAAAAATTGGAAAATTTCTTAGAGAAGTCAGACAAGAATTACACGTTGTTGTCTGGCCCACAAAGCCTGATATTAAAGAAGGAACGACTGTTGTAATCGTATTCTCACTTATTTTAGGTGTGTTTATATGGATTGTTGATAATATATTTAGTCAAATTGTTAGATTTGTACTTTTCAGATGATAAAAAAGCAGTGGTATGTACTACATACTTATGTAAGCAGGGAAAAACAGGTTAAAGAAGCTCTTGAAAAGCTTTTAGAAGATAGTAATCTAAAAGATTATTTTGGTCAGATTATTATTTCTTCTCATAAAACCTTTGTTATCAGAAAAGGTAAGAGGTTAGTGAGAGAAAGAAAGATATTTCCAAATTATCTTCTTATAGAAATGGCTATGACTCCAGAAACTTATAATTTCGTGTTGCGAATTCCCGGAGCAACTAAATTTCTTGGAAGTGGAAAAACACCTAAACCCCTTCCTGAGATTGAAATAAACCGTATTTTAGGCATTAAGCAGGATAAAAGTGAGCTTTCAAAAATTATGAGCTTTATTATTGGTGGGCGTATCAAAATTGTTGATGGACCTTTTAATGATTTTGAAGGCACGGTTGAAAGAATTATTGAAGATAAAGAGAAGTTAGTAGTTAATGTCACTGTGTTTGGACGAATTACACCTGTAGAGGTGAGTTTCAATCAAGTAGAAAAGCTTGATTAAAGGAAAGAAAGATGGCAAAAAAGATCTTGGCTAAGGTAAAATTACAACTCCCTGCTGGACAAGCAACTCCAGCTCCACCAGTTGGCCCAGCTTTAGGACAACATGGAGTTAATATTGGAGATTTTTGTAAGCAATTTAATGAGAAAACTAAAAATGATATTGGAATGATTATTCCCGCTGAAATTAAAATTTATAAAGATAGATCTTTTAGTTTTATCTTAAAAACACCACCGGCTGCTATATTAATTAAAAAAGAGGTTGGTCTAGCAAAAGGTTCACCAATACCTAATCGCGACAAAGTTGGCACAATTACAAAGGAACAGCTTGAGAGGATTGCAAAGACCAAAATGAAAGACCTGAATGCAGCCAATCTTGAAGCTGCGACCAGAATGATTGCTGGAACCGCAAGAAGCCTGGGTGTTACGATAAAAGAGCAATAGATAGCAGGAGACTTTCTAATGAGACATGGCAAAAGATATTTGGAAACAGCAAAAAAGATTGAGAAAGACAAAAGTTATTCTTTAAATGAAGCCATTGAATTGCTTACACATTTACCTAACTCAAAATTTAATGAAACAGTAGAATTGCATTTAAGATTAGGTGTGGATCCGAAAAAAGCTAATCAAATGGTTAGAGGAACTGTTGTTCTTCCAGGTGGTACCGGCAAACAAATAAAGGTTTTGGTCTTTGCTGATGGCGATAAAGCTGAAGAAGCTAAGAATGCAGGGGCTAATTATGTTGGAATGGATGACCTTGCTGAAAAAATCCAAAAGGGATGGACTGATTTTGATGTTGCAATTGCAACTCCTAATTTAATGCGGAAAGTTGGAAAATTAGCAAGAATTTTAGGTCCTAGAAGACTTATGCCAAATCCAAAAACAGGAACAATTACTATGAATGTTGAACAAGCTGTTAAAGAATCCAAAGCAGGAAAGGTTGAATACAGAATAGATAAGTTTTCTAATATCCATGTGCCTGTCGGTAAAATTTCTTTTGAAAAAGAGAAAATTTATCATAATATTTTGACTTTAATGAAAGCAATTTTGAGAGATAGACCACCAGCAGCAAAGGGAAAATATATCAGAAGTATGACTTTGTGCTCTTCTATGAGTCCTGGAATCAAGATTGATTCAGTTTCTTTTCTAAAAGAGATGCAAACAAAGTAGGTGATTTTATGAAAAAGAAATCAGTTAATCCACTGAATATTGAAAGAGTAAGAAAAATAAAAGACAATCTTGAAAATGCCAAATCAATAATTCTTGTTGATTATAAAGGGCTTACAGTAAAAGAAGATACAGAGTTGAGAAGAAAGTTCCGAAAGAATAATGTTAATTATTTTGTTTGTAAAAATACCTTACTGAGGCTTGCAACTCGTGATCTGAAAATCAAAGGTGTGGATGAATATCTCTCTGGTCCAATAGCTGTTACTGTTTCAAAAGATGACGAAGTAATCCCTGCTAAGGTAATAGCTGGTTTTGCAAAAGAACTGTCAGAGGGAAGAAATTTACCTAAATTTAAAGTTGGAATTATTGATAGTAAGTTAATGAATATTGAAGACTTAAATAAAATTGTTACTTTGCCTTTAAAACAAGAACTTTTAGCAAAATTATTAGGAGGATTAAATTCGCCGATTTCAGGACTGGTTTGTACACTTAATAGTATCTTACAAAAGTTAGTTATTGTTTTAAACGAAATAAAGAATAAGAAACAATAATTAAATATTTATTTATTAATATTATCTCTAATTAAAAATTATTATAACTTTGACTCAATAAACTAATAGTAATGAAGAAATACATTTAATATGATAGGAGGATAGATGCCAGAAAGCAATGCAAAAGATAAGATAATTGAGCTTATTAAGAAGCTCAATGTTATGGAGTTAGCAGAATTAGTTAAATCATTAGAAGAGGAATTTGGTGTAACTGCCGCAGCACCAGTTACCATTGCTGCTGGAGCTGCAACTACAGAAGCAGCAAAACCGGCAGAAGAGAAGACTGAATTTGATGTAATACTTTCCTCAGCAGGAGCCAAGAAGATTCAAGTAATAAAAGTAGTTCGCCAGATTACAAAACTTGGATTAAAGGAATCTAAAGCTTTGGTTGATGAAGCACCCAAGCCAATCGTTCAAGGCGTTTCAAAAGATGAAGCTGAAAAGGTTAAAGAGAAGATAGAAGCTGAGGGTGGCTCAGTTGAAATAAAATAATTCATTGTTTAAAATAAACATTATAATCTTTTATGATTTACCTTAATTTCGGTATATTTTAATAACTAAATAGCAAGATAATTTCTTGGATTAAAGATTATAGGGAGAAGATTTGAAGGAAAGAAAATCCTTTTCTAAAATTAAGAAGAGTTTACATGGGTTTAAACTTCCCAGGATTGAGATTCCCAACCTTTTAGCTATGCAGAAAGGTTCTTATGCGCGATTCCTACAAAAGGAAGTTAATCCAACAAAGCGGAAAAATATTGGATTACAAAAGGTATTTAGTGAGAATTTCCCGATTGAAGACCCTCAAAACCAATATCTTCTTGAATTTATAAGCTATTCTATACTTAGAGAAAAGTACACTCCTGACGAGTGTATTGCTCGTAATCTTACTTATCAAGCTCCATTAAAAGTAAAATTCCGTCTTACTGTTTTTGAAAAAACCATTGAAGGTGAATCAAAAAGGATTAAGAATGTGATTGAACAAGACTTATTCCTCGGTGAGATTCCAATAATTACTAACAGAGGAACTTTTATCATTAATGGTGAAGAGAAAGTAATTATAAGTCAATTGCATCGGTCCCCAGGAATTGTTTTTACAAGTGAAACTCACGGTAGTGGAAAAGAACTTTTCAATGCTAAGGTAATTCCTGTAAAAGGCTCATGGTTTCAATTTGTGACAGATACAAAAGATGTTATCTCTGCTCTTATTGATAAAAGGCATAAAGTCCCTGTGACTACAATCCTTCGTTGTGTTGGACTTTCTGATAATAATACAATTCGTGCTACATTTTATAGAAGTGAAAAAATTGATATTACTAAGGACGATTTTAGTGATCGTTTTTTGTTTGAAGACATTATAGATAAAAAAAGTGGTGAAGTTCTGGCAGAAGGTGGAAATCTTATCACTGAATTGATAGTGGATAAATTATTAAATTTAGGAATTGAAAATGTTAAAGTTATTGATAAAAAATGGGAAGATGAAAGGAAAATTATTGAGAGCACTTTAGAGAAAGACCCAACTTCTTCAACTGAAGATGCATTAAAATCTATATATAATATTATTCGTCCTGGAGAAGAGCCATCACTTGATATGGCAAAAGAATTAATTGATAGGATATTTTTTAATGAAAAACGATATAGTTTAGGCGAAGTTGGAAGATTTAAACTAAATAAACATTTGAACTTAGATATTGACCTGAACATACAAATTCTTACACAATCCGATTTTATCGCAATTGTTAAAGAGATAATTAATCTTTATAAAAGTAAAAGTAGAACTGATGATATAGATCATTTATCTAATAGAAGAGTTGGTGGAGTCGGGGAATTAGTAGCGAATCAGTTTTCTATTGGACTCTCTAGAATTGCTCGTATTGCACGGGGAAGAATGACATTAAGTAATCCTGATGAAATTAATATACTTGGTTTGATTAATACAAATGCTTTGATGGCTGTTGTCCATTCATTCTTTTTAACTGGTGAGCTTTCACAGTTTATGGAGCAAACCAATCCTCTTGCCGCAATAACTCATATGAGAAGATTGAGTGCTTTAGGACCAGGAGGTCTAACCCGAGAAAGAGCAGGCTTTGAGGTACGGGATGTGCATTATTCTCATTATGGTAGAATATGCCCAATTGAAACCCCCGAAGGTCCTAATATCGGTTTGTTAACTTCACCTGCTATTTATTCTCGCGTAAATAAGTATGGATTTCTTGAAACACCATATATAAAAGTTAATAATGGAACACTTACTCGCGAGGTTGATTATTTGGATCCAGTACAAGAAGAACATCAGAATATTGCTCAGGCAGGAATTGAGGTCGATAAGGCTGGAGATATCTCTAAAAATACTATATTCTGTTTATCAGGAGGGGACTTTGTCAGGGTTCATAGAAATGAAGTTAACTATATTGATGCATCAAGACAGCAAATTGTTAGTGTTTCAGCAGGACTTATACCATTTTTAGACCATGACGATGCTAATCGTGCTCTAATGGGTTCTAATATGCAAAGACAAGCTGTGCCGTTAATCAAACCAGAACCACCTATAGTTGCCACAGGTATTGAAAAATTGGTAGCTAAAGATTCTGAACTTGCTGTAAAAGCTCCATTTGACGCTATTGTTGAAAAAGTTACTTCTGAACAAATTTTTCTTAAAAGAAATAAGGATACGCGAAAAAAGGATTCTATTTCATCGTTAGAAGAAACAAGAATAATAGAATTAAAGAAGTTTACTCGTACAAATCAAGATACCTGTGTTAATCAACATCCGGAAGTTGTTGTGGGACAAAGGATTAAAAAGGGAAATTTGATATCTGATGGACCCGCAATAAAAAATGGAGAATTGGCTCTTGGTAGAAATATGTTAGTTGCTTTTATGCCCTGGTATGGATATAATTATGAAGATGCTATTATAATTAGTGAACGGGTAGCAAGAGAGGATGAACTTACTTCAATCTATATTCAAGAACTGGAGGTATTAGTTAGAAAAACAAGGGAAGGTAATGAAGAATTAACTAATGATATACCAAATGTGCCTAAATATGCCTTAAGAAATCTTGATAAAAATGGTGTTGTGCGAGTAGGGTCTCATATAAAATCGGGCGATATTTTAGTAGGAAAAATTACTCCGAAATCCTCTGGAATAGACTTATCACCAGAGGAAAAACTTATGAGAGCTTTATTTGGTGAAAGAGCTGGTGACTTTGCAGATACTTCGTTAAAAGCAAAACCAGGAATGGAAGGGGTTGTAGTAGATGTGCAAGTTTTCTCACGACAAGAGGAAGATCAAATTTCCGAAGAAGAGAAAAGCGTAAAACTTAAGGAATTAAAATCTAAATATGACCAAGCGAACAAAAAAGTTTATAAATATATGAATAAAAAGCTATCAGAATTATTAATTGGAGAGACTGCTAATCGAATTACTGAAATAAAAACTGGTAGGTTCTTTATACCACCAAATACTGTTATTACAGAAGAAAATTTTAAAAAGATTAATTTTAAAAAGCTCAATATTGAAAAGGATCTTGTTGTAAATGAGAAGAAGAATGAGTTGATTTACAATGAGATTATCTATGATGTAAAGAGTATATTGGAGGAAAACGAGAATAATTATAGAAAAGAGAGAGACAGGATACGATATGGAGATGAACTCCCTTCAGGTGTTCTAAAAATGGTTAAGATTTTTATTGGGAAAAAACGTCAAATAGAAGTTGGTGATAAAATATCAGGAAGGCATGGCAATAAAGGGGTTATATCAAGGATTGCACCTATTGAGGATATGCCTTTTCTTGAAGATGGCACACAAGTAGATATAATTCTCAATCCTCTTGGAGTTCCTTCACGAATGAATATAGGTCAGATATTAGAAACTCATTTAGGTTGGGCTGCTAAAGTATTAGGTTATGGGGTAGAAACCCCTGTCTTTGACGGTGCAAAAATATCAGAAATTCTTGATCACTTGAAAAAAGCAGGCTTACCTGAAAATGGTAAAGTGGTTCTCTATGATGGAAAAGATGGAGAAGCTTTTCATGAAAAAGTCACTGTTGGCATAATATATATGATGAAACTTAATCATCTTGTTGTTGATAAAATGCATGCGCGATCAACCGGCCCATACTCACTGGTTACTCAACAACCGTTAGGTGGTAAAGCACAACATGGAGGGCAGAGATTAGGAGAAATGGAGGTTTGGGCATTAGAAGCCTATGGTGCTTCTCGTCTACTCCAGGAGATGCTTACTGTGAAATCTGATGATGTTGATGGAAGAAATCATACTTATGAAGCCATTACAAAAGGTAAAGAATTGCCAGCCCCAGGAATACCTGAATCATTTAATGTGTTAGTTAGCGAACTTAAAAGCCTATCCCTTGATGTTAAACTGATCTCAGAAAAATCAGAAAATAACTTGAGCAATTAATCATAACTTTATAAGGAATATTGAATGATTAGAGAATTAAAAAGAGATAAAGTTGTCAAAGATTATAATGCAGTTAGCATCAAAATTGCTTCTCCTGAAAAAATAAGAGACTGGTCTTACGGTGAGGTTACAAGACCGGAAACCATTAACTATAGAACCTTGAAGCCAGAAAAAGATGGCTTGTTTTGCGAGAAGATTTTTGGACCTGTAAAAGATTATGAATGTTCTTGTGGAAAGTATAAGAAGTATAGATTTAAAGGATTGATTTGCGATCGCTGTGGTGTGGAGGTTACAACTTCCAAAGTTCGCAGACAAAGGATGGGTCATATTGGGTTGGCTGTTCCAGTTGCTCATATCTGGTTTGTAAAATCCATTCCAAGCCCTATTCAGCTTCTTTTAGATCTAAAATCAAGTGAATTGCAACGCATTTTGTATTATGAATCATATATCGTATTAAAGCCTGGAGCTTCAGATTACAATATTGGTGATATAGTTGACGAAGTTGCATATATTGAAGCAAAAGATAAATATCCTACCGGGTTTGTTGCTGAAATGGGTGCTGAACCAGTTAGAAAACTTTTAGAACAAATTGATCTAAATGATGAGGCTGATAAGTTACGTACTGCTATTAAGTTTGAAACAAAACAAAAGAAGATAAAACTCATCAAAAAACTTAAAATTGTTGATTCTTTCATAAATTCTGGCAATAAGCCTGAATGGATGATTCTGGAAGTTCTTCCTGTTATGCCTCCTGACTTGCGACCCTTGGTTTATCTTGAAGGTGGAAATTTTGCTACTGCTGACTTTAATGACCTTTATCGTCGTGTGATAACTCGTAATAATAGATTAAAGGCTCTTATGGAAGGTCACGCTCCTGAAGTAATACTCCGAAACGAGAAAAGAATTCTACAAGAAGCTGTGGACGCTCTGATGGATAATAGTAGAAAATCAAGGCCTGTTAAAGGTAGAGGAAATCGTCCGCTTAAATCACTAAGCGATCAACTAAAAGGAAAACGAGGTAGATTTAGACAAAATTTATTAGGTAAAAGAGTTGATTACTCAGGGCGTTCAGTTATCGTTATAGGACCAGAACTAAAGTTAAATCAGTGTGGTTTGCCAAAAAGAATGGCTTTAGAGTTATTTAAACCATTCATTATTGAAAAGATTGAAAAAATTGGTGCCGCAAGCACAACAAAGCAAGCAAAGAGACTAATTGAGGGGAAAAAACCTGAGGTATGGAAAATCCTTGAAGAAGTAATAGAAGATTATCCTGTCCTCTTGAATAGAGCTCCAACATTACATCGTCTAAGTATCCAAGCATTTCAACCAATTTTGGTTGAGGAAAAATCAATCCAACTTCATCCGTTATTATGCTTCCCATTTAATGCTGATTTTGATGGTGACTCAATGTCTGTTCATATCCCTCTATCAGGTGAAGCGCAAATAGAAGCTCGTGTGCTGATGAGCCCCGTTAATAATATTCTCTCTCCTGCTAATGGAAAACCTGTCTTAGTGGCAAGTCAAGATATAGTCCTTGGAGTATATTTTTTAACCTGTGCTCTGTCTGATGAACCTGAAGAGACTAAAAATTTACCTAAATTCAGTTGTGCTAACGAAGTAGAAATGGCTTTTGAAAGAAATAGATCAGAACTTTATGGTAAAAATATAATGGAAGATCGAGATTCTAAGTCTGATAAGATTCATATCCATTCCTGGATTGACTACAAAATTCCAGGAAAAGATGAAAGAGTTATTACAACTGTTGGTAGAGTTATCTTTAATCAGATAGTTCCAGAAGAGTTAGGTTTCCAGAATTATGTCTTTGATAAAGGTAAAATAAATCAGCTAACATACGAAGTCTTTAAATCTATGGGCGCAAGGAGAACTGCAACTTATTTAGATGAATTGAAAGATTTAGGATTCAGATATGCTACAAAGTCTGGAACTACATTTAGCCAGAGCGATATCGTTGTTCCAAAAGGGAAAAAAGCAATATTAGGCTATGCAGATGCTGATGTTGATGAAATCCAGAATGATTATGAGAATGGTATAATTACTGATAGTGAGCGATATGAAAGATTAATTGATAGATGGAAAATTGCAACTGAGGATATTACAGATATAATGATGGAAGAGCTAGAAAAGGATAAAAATGGATTTAATCCTATATGGATAATGTCAAGATCTGGTGCTCGTGGTGGTCGTGACCAAATAAAACAATTAGGTGCAATGCGTGGCTTAATGGAAAAGCCTCAAAGAAAACTTACTGGTGAGATAGGCGAAATTATTGAAAATCCAATTAAATCGAATTTTAAAGAAGGTCTAAGCATATTGGAGTATTTCATATCAACACATGGTGCAAGAAAAGGACTTGCAGATACAGCCTTAAAAACAGCAGATGCCGGTTATCTAACAAGAAGATTGGTTGATGTTGCTCAAACTGCTGTTATTACAGAAGAAGATTGTGGCACAATGGAAGGTGTTGAGATGACACCACTTAAAGAAGGAAATAAGATTATAGAGCCCATCGGTGATAGAATTAAAGGAAGGACGGCAGTTGAAGAAGTTCTTGACCCAGTTAGTGGAGAGATTATTGTAGAGGTCGGGGAAACTATATCTGATGAAAAAGCAAGTCTGATTCAGAAACATGGTATAAGATCTGTTAAAATCCGTTCCGTTCTTACTTGTGAAGCAGAAAAAGGAATTTGTGCAAAATGTTATGGAAGAAATCTTGCAACGAATAAACCAGTTGTCATTGGTGAACCAGTTGGAGTTATTGCTGCTCAAAGTATTGGAGAACCTGGCACTCAACTAACATTAAGAACTTTTCATATTGGCGGAGCCACAAGTACTGCTGTTGAAAAAGCAGAAGTCAATGCTGAAAGTGACGGTCTTATTAAATTTGAGAGACTTGATTATGTTTTTAATCGCGAAAACCAGAAAATCTCAGTTAGTCACTTAGGAAAGATAAAAATAACACACGCGGAAACAAAAGAAGAATTGAATCGTTACGATGTGGAATACGGAGCCAATATTTATGTTTCAGATAATCAGAAAATTGTAAAAGATACATTACTTTTTAGTTGGGATACATATAATAACCCGTTAATTTCTACTGTAAAAGGTACTATATATTTTGAAGATTTCATACCTGATGTTACTTATAAAAATGAATTCAATGAGCTAACAGGAAGAAATGAAATAACTATTATTGAATCTCGCGATGTTGCAAAACAAGCACAGTTGAGAATTGAAACCAAAGATGGTGAGGACGAATTCATCCCTCTACCAGCTGGACTTAATTTAGATGTAGAAGAAGGAAGTATAATATTTCCTGGAGAAATTTTAGGCAAAACCTCACGAGTGACTATCAAACAAAGAGATATTACAGGTGGATTACCAAGAGTGGTTGAATTATTTGAAGCACGCTCCCCACATAATAAGGCTATCATTTCGGAAATTGACGGTGTAGTAAAAATTGGTAAACTTGCACGCCTGGGAAGAAAAGTAAAAATCGTATCTCCAGATGAAAATTACGAGAAAGAATATACAATCCCATATGGAAGAAGAATAATAGTCCATGAAAATGATGTAGTGGAAAGTGGAGACCCGCTTTCAGATGGTCCTTTAGATCCCCATGATATTTTGTCAGCAAGGGGAATTACCACCACTCAAGAGTTTATAACTAACGAGATATTAGAAATATACAGAAAGCAGGGAGTGGATATCAATGATAAGCATATTAGAGTGATTGTTAGTCAGATGATGCAAAAGGTAAAAATTATTGATACAGGCGACACGATTTTTTTAGAGGGAGAAATAGTAGATAAAAATCATGTAAAAAAGGTGAATCAACAAGTTGAAGCTCAGGGCGGCAGAGTTGCAACATTTGAACAATTACTTATGGGTATTACAAAATCTGCACTAATTACCGATAGTTTTATATCTGCAGCATCATTCCAAAATACTACTAAAGTTCTTACTGAAGCTGCAGTAATGGGTAAACTTGATACACTTGAAGGACTAAAAGAAAGTGTTATTATTGGACACAGAATTCCCGCAGGCACAGGTGAAAAATTATATCATGACAAGGTTAGAGACACAATTGAGCAGGAATTAAGTCTGAGGAAAAGTGTCAGAAAATTGCTTAATTTTAGTTAAAAATGAATTTTAAAAATAGGAGGCTTTAGTGCCCACAATTTCACAACTTATTAGAAAAGGCAGAACACGAAGTATGAAGTCAAAGAAATATAAGGCATTGTCAGGCTGCCCCCAAAAACGAGGGGTATGTACAAGAGTGTACACTACTACACCCAAAAAGCCTAATTCAGCATTAAGAAAAGTCGCTCGCGTTAGACTATCAAACGGTATGGAAGTAACTTGCTATATACCTGGTGAAGGTCATAATTTACAAGAACACTCAATAGTTTTAATTAGAGGAGGGAGAGTAAAAGACATTCCTGGTGTGAGGTATCATATTATTAGAGGAACTCTTGATGCAAGTGGTGTAGAAGAAAGAAAAAAAAGCCGTTCCAAATATGGAACTAAATATACTAAAAAATTATAGTGAGGGTCAATGTCAAGAAGAAAAAGAGCTCAAAAAAGAGAAATCCTTCCCGATCCAAAATATCATGATAAAATGATAGCTAAATTTATTAACCAAATGATGGTTTGTGGTAAAAAAAGTCTTGCGGAAAGAAAATTTTATAAAACTCTAGAATTGATTGAAAAGAAAGCAAATGATGACCCAGTTCAGATTTTTAAAAAAGCTGTTGAAAATGTAAGACCAAGAATTGAAGTAAAATCAAGAAGAATTGGAGGATCTACCTATCAAGTTCCCTTAGAGGTGAGACCAGATAGGCAACAAACCTTGGCATTTCGGTGGATTGTAAATTTTGCTAGAAAACGTAATGAAAAAACTGTTGAAGAAAAATTAGCTGCAGAGCTCCTGGCAGCATATAAGAATGAAGGCGCTTCTGTCAAAAAGCGTGAAGAAGTTTGGAGAATGGCAGAGTCAAATAAAGCTTTTGCTCACTTTAGATTTTGAGCCACGAAGAACGCCAAGATACACGAAGGAATTAAATAACAGAAAAATTAGTATTTCTTCGTGCCCTTAGTGGTTAAAAATGAATAACAAAAAAATTAGTGTTTCTTCGTGCCTTTAGTGGCTAAAAAATGAATAGAGATTATCCTTTAGAAAAAATTCGCAATATTGGCTTAATCGCTCATATTGATGCTGGAAAAACTACAGTTACTGAGCGAATCCTATTCTATACAGGCATTTTGCATCAAATGGGAGAAGTTCATGATGGAACTGCAACTATGGATTGGATGATTCAAGAAAGAGAAAGAGGTATAACCATT
Organism: Candidatus Cloacimonadota bacterium; assembly: GCA_034722995.1. Taxonomy (NCBI): domain Bacteria; kingdom Pseudomonadati; phylum Candidatus Cloacimonadota; species Candidatus Cloacimonadota bacterium. Next base: position 20,994 of record JAYEOL010000048.1, read on the forward strand.
ACCTCAGCTGCTACAACATGTTACTGGAAAAACCATAGGATAAATATTATTGATACTCCCGGTCATGTTGATTTTACTGTTGAAGTGGAACGCTCTCTTAGAATTCTTGATGGAGCTGTTGTTATTTTTTGTGGTGTGGCAGGAGTTGAACCACAATCAGAAACTGTCTGGCACCAAGCTGATAAATATCATATTCCCCGCTTGGCTTTCATTAATAAATTAGATAGAGTTGGTGCAGATTTTAGTTATGCTCTTGAAACTGTTAAATCAAAATTGCAACCTAATTCGTTTCCTATTCAGTTGCCAATTATGAATGGAGAAGATTTTCTTGGTGTTATCAATTTAATTGATAATAAAGCATATATTTTTGATAAAGATGAATTAGGCATAGATTACACAGTTTGCAACATAGCAAATGAAAATGTTAAAGGAATATCTTTGCAACAAAGAGAATTAGCAGAAAATTATCGCAGTCAACTTATTGAAAAGATTGCTGAATATGATGAAACTATTTTAAAAAAATATTTAAATGGTAAAAAAATAAGTGAGAAGGATTTAATTACTTCTATCCGCAAATTAACTCTAAGTTGTGATTTTGTTCCTGTCCTTTGCGGCTCAGCTCTTAAAAATAAAGGTATCCAGCTTATGATTAATGCTATAGTTGATTTCCTTCCTTCTCCAATAGATGTGCCTGCAATTGAAGCTACAATTCCAGATTCAAAAAATAAGAAGAAAATTATAGTAGATGAAACCCTTCCTTTTGCAGCTTTGGCTTTTAAAAATCAAGTTAACCCTTATGTAGGGAAACTTACTTACCTTAGAGCTTATTCTGGAAAGATCAATAAAGGTGATTATGTTCTCAATGTTAATACTGGAAAAAAGGAAAGAATAACTCGTATTCTGCAAATGCATTCAAATAAATCTATTAATAAAAAAGCATTATATGCTGGTGAAATCTGTGCAGTAGCAGGTCTAAATAATGCAGCCTCAGGTGATAGCATAGTTGAACTTGGTAATCCGGTTTTACTTGAAAAAATTGCGTTTGCTGAACCGGTTATGTCTATTGCTATTGAACCAAAGACTAAAGTTGATGAAGAGAATCTTGAAATAACTTTACCAAGATTATTTGATGAGGACCCAACATATCATATAAAGAAAGATAAGGAGACAGGACAAACTTTGATTTCTGGCATGGGTGAGCTTCATTTGGAGATTTTGATTGATAGGTTGAAAAGAGAATTTAAGGTTGATGTGAATGTAGGAAAGCCGAGAGTAAACTATAAGGAAACAATTATAAATCGTGCTGAAGCTGAAGGTATATTAGATCGCAAAGTTGGTGAACATGGACAATACGGGCATGTAAAATTGAGGATAGAACCTTATTCCGACAATTCACGGATTGGAAAATCAAAGTATAAGATTTATTTTGAAAATGCATCCTCAGAGTATGAGATTCCAAAGCATTTTCTAAATGCTATAAAAGCAGGAGTAATTGAATCTGCACAAAGTGGGGCACTTACCGGTAATAAAGTTGAAAATATAAAAGTAGTTGTAACAGGGGGTTCATTCAACCCTGTAGATTCTTCCGAATTAGCATTTAAAATTGCTGGCTCAATTGCCTTCACTAATGCACTTAGAAAAGCTAAATCTATTCTTTTAGAGCCAATTATGAACATTAATATTGTTACACCAGAAGAATATTTAGGCAATGTTATAAATGATTTGAATAGCAGAAGAGGTAAAATTATTGAAGTTTCAGATAAGGAATCAATCAAAATCGTAAATGGTTATGTTCCTTTGAATGAAACATTTGGATATGCAACTAATCTGAGGTCAGTATCTCAAGGTAGAGCTTCTTACTCCATGGAATTTTTTGAGTATGAAAAAGTACCAGAAAATATTTCAAACAAAATCATTAAAAAAATGCGTGGCTATTAATTTTATGAGGAGATAATGGATAAGATAAGAATCAGGCTTAAGGCGTATGACCATTCTCTTTTGGATAAATCTGTTGCAGAAATTGTTAGAAATACTAAAGGAACCGGAGCCAAAATAATCGGTCCGATTCCACTGCCAACCCAGAGACGGCTTTATACCGTTCTTCGCTCTCCACATGTTGATAAAAAATCAAGAGAACAGTTTGAAATGAGGATTCATAAAAGAATCATTGATATTCAGAATGCTACTCCCAAAACTGTAGATGCCATTAAGAACCTAAATATTCCAGCAGGTGTACATATTGAAATCAAAACCTGAGATGACCGTAAGATATTATTCTGTCCGTTCAGGCTTCCCGGTGAAATCGGGGAGACTAAAAGGAGAAAAATGTTAGGATTAATTGGGAAAAAAATAGGAATGACCAGAGCTTTCAGCGAAAATGGGGATTCAATCCCTGTTACCTTAATTCAGGCCGGTTCCTGCACTGTAGTTCAACAAAAAACTCCAAAGAGAGACGGCTATACCGCTCTTCAACTCGGTTTTTTTGAAGTTGACGAAAATAAGATTACCAAACCTTTAGCTGGTCATTTTAAGAGTAATAAGTTAAAGTATTATAAATTTCTAAAAGAGTTTAGGGTTGATAATAAATTGTTGAAAAAGTATCCATTAGGTTCTGTGTTGAATCCAGGAATTTTCAAATCTAATGAGATTGTTAATGTTTCTGGTACTTCTAAAGGACGCGGATTTGCTGGTGTAGTTAAAAGACACAATTTTCATGGCAAGAATATGACTCACGGGACTCACGAGTCATTTAGAGGTGGAGGTTCTATCGGGCAATGTGCGACTCCCTCAAGAGTTGTGCGTGGGAAGAAAATGCCAGGTCATATGGGAAACGAAAGTGTTACCGTTAGAAATCTAAATATATTTAAGGTTGATGAAAAAAGAAATTTGATTATGCTCATAGGTGCTGTCCCCGGTCATAGAAATAGTCTTGTCATTATTAAGAAAATAAAATAGATAAAGGCTTTTGTTATGGAAGTAATAAAATATACAAATAATGGAGAAAAGATCGGAAAGGTTTCATTACCCGTAAATCTTTTTGATGTTGAGATAAATACCAATGTTCTTTATGAGGTTATTAAGCTTTATTTGAAAAATCAAAGGCAAGGCACAAAATCGGTTAAAGGACGATCAGATATAAAAGGTTCTACACGCAAACTATTTAGACAGAAAGGAACTGGAAGGGCTCGTGCAGGTTCTGTTAAAAGTCCAATAAGAGTTGGGGGTGGTGTTGCGTTTGGTCCTCATCCTAAAAATTGGTATTCAAAAATTCCAAAGAAAAAGAAAAGAATTGCTCTTAAATCTGCATTAAGTGCAAAAAAGGAGCATATCGCAATTATTGAAGATTTTGAGTTTGAAAAGCCAAACACAAAGACAGCTAATCAGATAATAAAAAATATGAAAATTCAATATGATAGATGCTTAATTGTTGTGCCGAATAACTCCCTTAATGTTATCAAATCGTTTCATAATCTGAAAAATGTAAATACTATACGGGCTCAGGATCTTTGTTCCTATAAGGTAATGCGGTCAAGTAATTTGATTATAACTGAAAAAGCACTACAAAAGTTGGAGGATACTTTTATCCGTTCTCAGAAAGGTGAAAATGAGTAAGAATCCAAGAAAAATAATAATTCAACCTCTTATAACTGAAAAAGGAACTCATATTACGGAAGATGCAAATGGATACCTTTTTAAAGTTCATAGAGATTCTAACAAGATTGAGATTAAACATGCTGTGGAAGAAATTTTTGATGTAAAAGTAAAGAAAGTAAACACAATTTATTGCAAAGGAAAGCCGAAGAGTTTAGGAAGATATGTTGGCAGAAGACCCAATTGGAAGAAAGCAATAGTTTATTTAGAATCCGGTGAAAGTATTAAGGAATTTCAAGTAATGAAATGATGTTAATTTTCAATAAGTTTGACAGAAAAAAATATAAATTAGGTTCTTTACCCTAATATTTATTTTGGAGAAGTTTTAAATGGCAATAAAAAAATATAAACCTACTACTCCGTCAAGAAGGTTTTATACGGGTTATAAATTTGATGAGATTACAAAGAAGGGACCTGAAAAATCTCTTCTAAAACCTGTAAAAAGAACCGGTGGTAGAAATAATCAGGGACGAATGACTATTCGGCATCGTGGTGGAGGCCATAAAAAATTTTATAGGATTATTGATTTTAAAAGGTATGATAAAAAGAATATTTCAGCACGAGTACACTCAATTGAGTATGACCCGAATCGTTCTGCAAGAATCGCTTTGCTTTATTATGTTGATGGAGAGAAAAGATATATAATTGCACCAGATAAATTGCAGGTTAATGATGTAGTTATGGTAGGAGAAGATGTTGAAATCAGATATGGGAATGCTATGCCTTTAAAGAAGATTCCAATTGGGACAATGATTCACAATATTGAATTCAAACCTAATAGAGGTGCGCAGATAGCGAGAAGTGCTGGTGTAAGCGGTGAAATCATTGCAAAGGAAGATAAATATGTTCATATTAAGATGCCATCCGGTGCGGTGCAGTTAATAAGCGGAGAATGTTATGCATCAATTGGACAGGTGAGTAATATTGAGCATAATAGTATTTCTCTTGGTAAGGCTGGTAGAAAGCGTTGGTTAGGAAGACGCCCGAAAACAAGAGGGGTTGCTATGAATCCTGTTGACCATCCAATGGGTGGTGGAGAAGGAAAGAGCTCTGGTGGTAGGCATCCAGTCTCTCCGTGGGGTTTGCCTGCAAAAGGATTTAAAACAAGAAAAAAGAAAAAGTATTCTGATAAATATATGATTAAAAGTCGGAAGTAGATATCAGGCTTTGATTATGTTCGTTATAATAAGAAATTTTTGGAGGATTCAATAGATGGCTAGGTCAGTTAAAAAGGGACCATTTGTAGATGAGCATTTGATGAAAAAAGTGGAAAAATTAAATAAAGAAGAGCGTAAGCAAGTTATCAAAACTTGGTCAAGACGTTCTACAATAATTCCTGAATTTGTTGGTCATACTTTTGCTGTGCATAATGGAAAAAAGTTTGTTCCTGTCTTTATATCTGAAAGTATGGTTGGGCATAAATTAGGTGAATTCTCTCCGACAAGAACATTTAGGGGCCATAGGGCTAAGAGAGAAAAACTTGCAGCGCGTAGGTAAGAAATGGAAGCAATTGCTAAAGTAAAAAATCAGAGAGGTTCTGCAAAAAAAATTCGTTTGATAGCGGATTTAATTAGGAATAAAAATATCAGCGAAGCAAAAAATATACTAACTTTTTCTAAGAGAAAAGGTGCAAGAATAATCACCAAACTTTTAGATGCTGCAATTGCAAATGCAGTCAGTAAAAAAGGCAAGGTTGAAACTGATAAATTAGTAATAAATAGAATTTTCGTAGATAATGGTATCACAATGAAAAGATATCGCCACCGTGCTCGTGGAAGGGCTGATATGATTAGAAAAAGAACATGTCATATTACGATATCTGTTTCAGATGAATTACAAGCACCAAAAGAAGAGGAGGAAGATATTGGGTCAAAAAACTAATCCAGTTGGTTTTCGTATAGGATATAATAAAAATTGGGAATCTATATGGTTTGCAAATACCAGAAAAGGTTATGTATCACTTTTTTATGAGGATTTAAAAATTAAAAATTATTTAAATAAACGTTTGTCAGATGCTATGGTTGCTAAGATTGAAATCTTGCGAAAAAGTGATAAAATAACTATTATAATTAATACTGCAAGACCTGGAATTGTTATAGGAAGAAAAGGTGTTGAAATTGAAAAGGTTAAACATGAATTGCTTACACTTCTTAATATGTCCAGTCAAGATGATTATTCAAAATTAGCTATTGATGTTAAGGAAGTTAAAAGACCTGAGCTTAATGCCAGGCTAATTGGTATGGATATTGCCAGACAAATTGAGAATAGAATTTCGTATCGTAGAGCAATGAAAAGAGCAATTCAAAGAGCAATGGGTTCCGGAGCAGTCGGTATCAAAATTAAATGCAGTGGCCGTCTTTATGGTGCTGAGATTGCTCGGAAAGAAGAATATCACGCAGGTAGAAATCCTCTTCATACCCTAAGATCAGATATTGATTATGCCGTAAGTGAAGCCATGACAAAATATGGTGTAATTGGTATCAAAGTATGGGTATGCAAAGGTGAGTTGATGAATAAATAAGAAGTTTTATAGATAGGTGCTAAGAAATGTTAATGCCAAAGAAAGTAAAACACAGAAAACAGCAGAGAGGTAAAAGACGCGGTAAAGCATATTCTGGTTCTACCCTTGAGTTTGGAGAATATGGTCTTATGAGCTTAGAAAATGCGTGGATAACCGCCCGTCAAATTGAAGCTGCTCGCGTTGCTGTAACTCATTTTATAAAACGAACCGGAAAAGTCTGGATAAGAATCTTTCCTGATAAACCCTGTACAGTAAAACCGGCTGAAACCAGAATGGGTAAAGGGAAAGGTGCTCCAGAATATTGGATTGCTGTTGTAAAACGCGGTAGAATTATTTTCGAAATTGAAGGTGTTAATTATAATATCGCTAAACGAGCTTTGACATTAGGTGGTCATAAACTACCTATGAAGACTAAATTCATTTCACGCGAAGAAATAAGAGGTTAAGTTGTATGAAACCAAATGAATTGAGAGAGATGAACTTATCTGAATTAAAGCTAAAGGAAAATGATCTTCTTGAGGAAATTTTTAATCTTCGCTTTCAAAAATCAATGAATCGTTTAGAAAATCCCATGAAAATCAAAGAAGTAAAAATAGATATAGCGCGTGTTAAGACTATAATAAAAGAGAAAGAATTAGCTGCAAAGAAAATGTAGGACGATTATGGAAAAAGCTGAATTTAGAAAGAAAAAGCCGTCCAGAATAGGCATTGTTGTAAGCGATAAAATGGATAAGACAATTGTTGTCAGAGTTGAACGACAATTTAAACATCCCCTTTACGGCAAATATATGAGACGACATAAAAAATTTAAAGTTCATGATAAAGATAATCAAGCAAAAATTGGAGATAAAGTAAAAATTGAGGAATATAGACCTGTTAGTAAAACGAAGCGATGGCGATTTGTAGAAATAATTGAGAAGAGGAAGTAGACAAACAGGGAGTTCGTATGATTCAACAAGAAACTGTTCTTAGAGTTGCAGATAATTCAGGAGCAAAGGTAGTAAGGTGTATAAAAGTTTTGGGTGGCTCCAAACGAAGATATGCAAGTCTTGGCGATATAATTGTTATGTCTGTTAAATCTGCAGTTCCACATACCGATATTAAAAAAGGGACTATACATAAAGGAGTTGTTGTCAGGACCAAACAAGCAGTTAGAAGAAACGATGGGACTTATATTCGCTTTGGTGATAATGCGGTTGTATTAATAGATGATTTGATGGAACCAAGAGGAACTCGTATTTTTGGACCTATTGCAAGAGAGCTCCGTGAAAGACATTTTATGAAAATCCTTTCACTTGCTCCTGAAGTCGTATAGGAGATTTATATGAAAATTAAAAAAAATGATAAAGTAAGAGTTATTACTGGTGAATATAAAGGTGTTGAAGGATTGGTCTTGAAAGCATTTCCTAAAATTAATAAAGTTATTATTGAAAAAGTAAATTTTATTAAGAAACATCAGAGACCGACACAGCAAAATCAGTCTGGGGGAATAATTGAAATGGAGGCTCCAATACATATTTCTAATATTCAATTGATCTGTCCCAAATGTGGTCAACCAACCAAACCAAGATTGAAAATTTTAGAAGATAAAAGTAGAGTTAGATATTGTGCTAAATGCGGTGATATGATTTAAAGGGTATAATGAGCAGATTAAAAGAAAAGTATAAAACTAAGATTATAAAAGAGTTGATGAAGAGATTTGATTATAAAAATGTAATGCAAGTACCAAAAATTGAGAAGGTCTCAGTTAATATTGGTGTTGGTGAAGCAACTCAGAATAGGGCTTCGTTGGATAATGCAAGGAAAGAATTAGAAACTATTACAGGTCAACATGCTATTATTACTAAAGCAAAGAAGTCTATTTCAAATTTCAAATTGAGGACAGGAAATCCCATTGGAACAAAAACTACGCTTCGGGGCAAAAAAATGTATGAATTCGTAGATAGACTTTTTAGTATAGTGATGCCAAGAATTAGAGATTTTAATGGAGTTTCCAGAAATGGATTTGATGGAAGAGGAAATTATACATTGGGTATTAAAGAACAGATAGTCTTTCCAGAAATTGTCTTTGATAAAATTGATAAAATAAGAGGACTTAATATCACTTTCGTTACTACAGCAAAAACTGATGAAGAGGGACTTGAATTACTAAGTGCTCTTGGAATGCCCTTTGTGCGAAAATAAAAAATAAGGAATTATATGGCTAAAAAATCTTTAGTAGTAAAAGCTAAAAGAAAACCAAAATTTAAAGTAAGAAAATACAATAGATGCGAATTGTGTGGCAGAGCCAGAGGATATATTAGAGATTTTGGTATTTGTAGATTATGTTTTAGAAAGCTCGCTTCACAAGGGAAAATTCCCGGCGTGAAAAAAGCAAGCTGGTAAACGGAGGAATAATGCCAACTACAGACCCTATTGCTGATATGCTTACTATTATTAGAAATGGAATTCATGCAAAGAAGAAAACAGTAACTATGAATTTATCAAATATGAGAAAAGAAATAGCTCGTATACTTTTTGAAGAAAATTTTATAAGCAAATATACTTTACTTGATAAATCAGAAAAGACCAAAAGAAAATTTGATCAACTCAGAATTACTATTCGTTATACTGAAAATAAAGGACCTGTTATTAAAGAATTGAAAAGAGTTAGTAGACCAGGAAAAAGAGTATATGTTAATTCTAATAATATACCAGTTGTTTACAATCATCTTGGGATTGCCATATTATCAACGAACATCGGCGTAATTACTGATAGTGTTGCACGAAAAGAAAGAGTTGGTGGAGAATATCTTTGTAAAATTTGGTAGAAAGGGTTTAAATGTCAAGAGTAGGAAAAGAACCAATAATTATTCCAGAGAATGTCAAAGTCAGTATACATAAAAATAAGGTTATTGTAACTGGAATCAAAGGAACACTTGAGCATATTTTAAATGATGGAATATCAGCAAAGCTCATTGATAATACTATTGTTGTAAATAGAATTTCTGATGAGAAAAAATACAAAAGCTTACATGGTTTGAATCGTTCCTTGATAAACAATATGGTTATCGGGGTTTCAAAAGGATATTTGAAAAAATTGATGATTGTTGGAACAGGTTATAAAGCTGTGATAAAAGGCAAATGGTTGGTTTTAAGTTTAGGTTTTTCTCATGATATTTATTTTGAAATTCCTGAAGGTATTGATGTAAGTTTGGAAAAAATCGGGCGAGCTGAAGCAAGTGTTATACCTGGATTACAAGTTGTAATTGATTTAAATAGCCATGATAAAGAATTACTTGGTTCAGTAGCTGCAACTATAAGAGGTATCAGACCCCCTGAACCTTACAAAGGAAAAGGTATTAGATATGCTGAGGAACATGTAAGAAAGAAAGCAGGAAAAATTGCTGGTGGAGTAACTGGTTAAGGAGAATTTATGATTAAAAAAAATATAGCTAAAAATAGATTGCTTAGATTCAGACGGAAAAAAGCCATAAGAAAAAAAATTTCTGGAACACCTGAAATCCCCCGTATTTCTGTGTATAGAAGCTTAAAGCACATCTATGCACAAGCTATTGATGACATAAATGGTAATACTTTAGTGTCTGCTTCTACCCTTCAACCAGAATTTAGAGCTCAAAAAAAGGGAGATATAAAACGTGTTGAAGAAGCATTTTTAACAGGAAGACTTCTGGCTAAGAAATGCTTAGAAAAAGGCATAAATCGCGTTTGTTTTGATAGAAATGGTTTTATATATCATGGAAGAGTGAAAGCACTTGCAGATGGTGCTCGTAAGCAAGGATTAAGGTTCTAGGAGAATATATGCACAAGCCAATGGATGATGAGAAAGAAGGATTAGTTTTTGAAAAAGTGGTGGGCACTAATCGTGTGTCTAAAGTAGTAAAAGGTGGAAGACACTTTAGCTTTAATGCAACTGTTGTGATTGGCGATAAAAATGGGACTGTTGGTGTTGGAATGGGTAAAGCAAATGAGGTTATTCCGGCAATTAACAAAGCAAAAGAAATCGCAAAGAAAAGTACATTCAAGGTCCCGGTTAGAAATGGGACTATTCCTCATTCTATTACTGGCAAGTATTGCGGAAGCAAAGTTCTTCTAAAACCAGCAGCGCCAGGCACAGGAGTTATTGCGGGTGGACCTGTTAGAGCGATTTTAGAAGCAACAGGTGTTGAAAATGTACTTACAAAATCTTTGGGCTCACACACTACACATAATTTGGTTAAAGCAACAGTGGTCGCATTGAAATCTCTCCGCTCACACGAAGAGGTTGCTAAATTAAGAAATAAATCAATAGCTGAACTGTTAGCTTAACACATTTATTAATAAAAATAAATATTTTAATAGGATAAGATGAAACTGAAAATTACCCAGATAAAAAGTCAAATCGGACAGAAGTTAAATCAAAAAGAAACTTTAAAAGCGTTAGGTATTCGTAAAATGAATCAGACTGTTATCCATAAAGATATTCCTGAGATAAGAGGAATGATTAATACTGTTAGCCATTTGGTTAAGGTGGAAAAAATTAAGAGGTAGACTTAAGATGAAATTGAATGAATTAAAAATTCCTGCAAATTCAAAGCATAAACGCAAACGACTCGGGAAAGGCAATGGTAGCGGATATGGTAAGACAGCCGGTCGTGGGATGAATGGGCAGAAATGTCGCAGCGGCGCCGGTATCCCCAATTGGTTTGAAGGTGGACAGATGCCTATACATCGCAGATTGCCGGGTAAAGGCTTTACTAATATATTTAAGAAAAAGAATAGAATTGTCTCTCTTAATAGATTAGCAAGAGTGGAAGAAAATATTATTGATATTCCCTTGATGGAAAAACTCGGACTTATTGAAAATCCAAAATATAAAAAATTTCCAGTTAAAGTTTTAGCTAATCATGAAAATAAATTTGATAGGAAAAAAATTATAAAAGCCAACAAATTTAGTGAAAAGGCTGTTGAATTAGTTGAAAAAATTGGCGGGAAAGCAGAGGTTGTATAAGTGTTAAAATCCATAGTTAATGTATTCAAGGTTCCGGAATTAAAGAAAAAAATTCTATTCACACTTGGAATTCTAATTGTATATCGTTTAGGCGGGCATATACCCACACCCGGGATTAATACTGCTGCTATTGGTGAATTTTTCGCACAAAGTTCAAATACACTTTTCGGAATGTATGATTTATTTGTGGGTGGAAATTTAAGCAAAGCAACAATTTTTGCCTTAGGAATTATGCCTTATATTACATCTTCAATTGTTATGCAGTTGTTAGGTGCAATTATACCATTTTTTGAAAAACTTAGAAAACAGGGTGCTGAAGGTCAGAAAAAAATAACACAATATACACGATATGGAACTGTTCTAATAGGAACTTTTAATGCTTTGGGAATTACTGTTTTCCTTGAGAGTATACCTCCAACATCTTTAGGACCAGTTGTTCAATATCCCGGTTTTATGTTTAAATTTATTACTATTATTACATTTGTTGCTGGTACTATATTCATTATGTGGTTAGGCGAGCAGATTACAGAAAAGGGAATCGGGAATGGCATTTCCTTAATAATATTTATAGGTATTATTGCGAGATATCCAAATGGTTTTCTTAATATGGGTAATATGGTTGCAAGTGGTACAATGAGCATAATGCTTGCAGTCTTAATATTAATCATTATGGTTGTTGTTACGGCAGCGGTGATTGTTATTACAGAAGCTATGCGAAAAATTCCCGTTCAATATGCCAAAAGAGTTATTGGTAGAAAAATCTATGGTGGCCAAAGCACTCACATTCCCTTAAGAGTGAACTCAGCAGGAGTTATTCCAATCATTTTTGCTCAGTCAGTTCTTATGTTTCCACAAACTATCACTACATTTTTTAAAGGTAGTGAATTTATGCATACTATATCTAATTGGCTTTCTCCTGGAGCCTTTCTTTATACTTTTTTGTATGTGATATTAATAATTTTCTTCGCTTATTTTTATACCGCAATTGTTCTTAATCCAGTTGAAATTGCAGATAATATGAAAAAATATGGTGGTTTTATTCCAGGTAGAAAACCCGGCAAGAAGACAGCAGAATACATTAATAGTGTTATTACACGAATTACTCTTCCAGGTGCACTATTTTTTGCAATCATTGCTGTTATGCCAACCTTCTTGATGACCTATGCAAGAGTTCCCTTTTATTTTGGTGGAACGGGATTAATCATTATCGTTGGTGTTGCATTAGATACCCTGCAACAAATTGAATCTCATCTTGTAATGAGACATTATGATGGATTTATGAAAAAAGGGAAATTAAGAGGTAGAAGAAGATGACAGGTAAGGGAAAATTGATTATCATATTGTTAGGACCTCCCGGAGCAGGAAAAGGAACTCAGGCTAAGTTAGTTGAAAATAAGTATAATATTCCTCATATATCAACAGGTGATATTTTACGAGATGCAATTGATAAAAATTCCAAACTGGGTAAGAAGGCAGATGTTTATATGCATAAAGGCGAGTTAGTTCCGGATAATATTATTTTAGATTTAGTTGAAAAACGAGTAACTCAGTCTGATTGTGAAAATGGGGCCTTATTTGACGGATTTCCAAGAAATGTTAAACAAGCAACAATGTTTCAAAATATGAAATATGTTAAGAATTCAGAATCATTTTATGTCATCTTAATTGATATCCCGGATAAAGAAGCAATAAAAAGATTGTCTAATCGGAGATATTGCCCTAAATGCAAAAGTATATACAATTTGATTCATAAAGTTCCTAAAAAAAAGAACGATGGAACATACTTTTGCGATAACTGTGGAACCAAATTGATTATTCGGGATGATGATAAGGTTGAAACAATAAAAAGTAGATTAGAAGTGTATCACGAGTCGGTCAAACCTATGATTGATTTTTATAAAAAACATTGTGTAGTACATATTATTGAAGATGCTATGTTCCAAAATGATGTTTTCCATAAGATAACAAAAATAATTGAAGAAGAATCGGAATATGAGCCTACAGCGGGTCATAAGTAGTCATTTGCTCCTACAGAGCGTCATAAATAGTCATAATGACAGCGTAATGTTTGAAAAATGATTTCAATAAAAAATAAAGCTGAAATTGAATTAATGCGTGAAAGTAACAGAATAGTTGCTGAAGTGCTCTATCAATTAGCTAAAATGATGAAACCCGGTATAAGCACATGGGAATTAAACGAAAAAGCGGAAGAAATAATTGCAAGAAATTCTGCAGAAGCTGCTTTCAAGGGTTATCAAATGGATGGATTGAATCCTTATCCATTCTCTATATGTGCCTCAATAAATAATGAGATTGTTCACGGATATTCATCAAAAGATAAAATTCTGCATGACGGCGATATTATTGGAATTGATGTTGGTGCGAAAAAAAATGGCTTTTACGGTGATGGTGCAAGAACATTTGCAGTTGGAAATATCAATGAAAAGAATAGAAAATTGCTTAAAACAACTGAATTGGCATTAAAAAGAGCAATTGAGCAATGTAAAGTTGGAAGTAGAATTGGAGACATTTCATCAGTAATTGAGCAAACAGCAAAACAGAATGGCTTTTATGTTGCAGACGGATTGACAGGACATGGTGTTGGAAGAGAATTACATGAAGACCCTATTGTTCCAAATATCGGTAAAAGTGGTAGGGGACCGAGATTGGTTGAAGGTATGACTATTGCTATTGAGCCAATGTTTAATATTGGTACATCCAGAACTGTTGAAAAAGAATGGGTATTTTTTACTGCTGATAATTCTAACTCTGCACATTTTGAAAATACAGTTTTAATTAAAAAAGAAGGTCCAGAAATTTTGACCTTATTGAAGAGAGATTAATGGCAAAGTCAGGTGTTATTGAGGTTGATGGTGTTGTAAGAGAAGCTTTGCCAGGCACAAAATTTATTGTTGAATTAGAAAATGGTCATCAAGTTTTGGCACATATCTCTGGAAAGATGAGAATGCATTATATCCGTATATTAGTTGGTGACAAAGTAAAATTAGAACTATCACCGTATGATCTGGATAAAGGACGGATTGTGTATAGGTATAAATAAATATATTTTTTGCTGGAGAAATTAATGAAAGTACGAGCATCAGTTAAGAAACTATGTAAGAATTGTAAAATAGTGAAAAGAAAAGGCACTATTTATGTGATTTGTTCAAATCCGAAACATAAACAAAGACAAGGTTGAAAATAGGAGGACTGATTTGGCTAGAATTGTAGGCGTAGATTTACCTAATAAAAAAAGAATAGATATCGGTTTGACTTATATTTTTGGTTTAGGTAGGTCATTGGCAAAAAAGATTTTAGATCAGGCAAAGATCGATAAAAATAAGAGAGTTAAAGATTTGACCGACAAAGAGATAATTTTGTTAAGGGATATAATTCGTAATGATTATGTTATTGAAGGTGACTTGAGGAAAGAGGCATCAATGAATATTAAAAGATTGATGGAGATTGGTTGTTATAGAGGATTGCGTCATAGAACAGGTATGCCCTGCAGAGGGCAAAGCACACATTCTAATGCAAGAACCAAAAAAGGTCCCAGATCTGGAAGGATTGTTAGAAAATAATAATATTAGGAGCACCTTATGGCTGTAAAGAAAAAGGCGGGTAAAATCATTAGAAAGAAGAAAACAAAGCTTCATGAATCAGAAGGTATTGTTTACATAAAAGCATCTTTTAATAATACTATTATAACCATTACAGATTTGAAGGGTAATGTTATTGCGTGGTCAAGCTGTGGTAAAATTGGGTATAAAGGTTCAAAGAAAAGCACCTCCTATGCGGCGCAACAGTCCGCTAAAGATGTTGCAAATACTATTACAAATATGGGTCTTAAAAGAGTTCAAGTTAAAGTTAGCGGGCCTGGTTCAGGGAGGGATTCAGCAGTCCGAGCTTTGCAGTCTCAAGGTTTGAGGATTTTATCTATTATAGATACAACGCCGATTCCTCATAATGGCTGCAGACCTCCCAAGAGAAGAAGAATTTAAGAGGTTATCTAATGGCAAGATATTTAAGATCAAAATGTAAATTATGTAGGAGAGAGGGAACAAAACTCTTCTTAAAAGGTGCAAGATGTTATTCAAATAAATGCAGTTTGGAAAGAAAAAATAATCCTCCAGGAGAGCAAAAGAAAAGGTTTCGTCGTAAAATGAGTGATTTTGGAATACATCTTAGAGAAAAACAGAAAACAAAAAGAATATATGGATTACTTGAAAAGCAGTTTAAAAATTATTTCAAAAAAGCTGCAAAGATGAAAGGCATTACAGGAGAAAATTTGCTCAGGCTTTTAGAAACTCGTTTGGATAATGTGGTTTTTCGTATGGGTTTTGCTCCATCAAGGAATTCTGCAAGACAACTTGTTAATCATGGACATATTCTTGTAGATGCGAAAAAAGTAGATATTCCATCATACATTGTAAAGCAAGGACAGTGCATTGAAATTAAAGATAAGAGTAGACAGATTCCCATAATACACGAGTCAATGGAAACGCACAAGTCTTTAGACCAATTTAATTGGCTTGAAGTTCATGCAGAAGAATTTAAGGGCTATGTAAAAAATTTGCCTACAAAAGATCAACTCCCACAGGAAATTGACGATAGACTTATCATAGAATTTTACTCAAAATAAATTATTAAAATAAACTGTAAAAAGTAACAGATACATAAATAATTTTAGGAGATTAAATGTTAGAATTAGAACCGATTCAATTACCGACTTCATTAGAAAAAGAAGAGGAAACTTATACTGAAAAATATGGTAAATTTGCAATCGGTCCCTTAGAATATGGATTTGGTACAACAATTGGGAACTCATTAAGGCGGGTTTTATTATCATCAGTTCAAGGTGGAGCTGTTCGTTTTGTTCGTGTAAGAGGTATGTTGCATCAATATAGTGCAATTCCTGGTGCAAGAGAAGATTATATAGAATTAATTCTAAACCTTAAAAATCTTGCATTACAGATTAATTCAACCAAAGAAGAAATATTAGAATTGAATGTTAAAGGTCCTGGTAAAATCACAGCAGCTCAAATTAAATGCCCCAAGGTTGTAAAAATTATTAACAAAGAATTATATCTTTTGGAATTGGTTGATGACATTGACTTTTCTATGGAATTATGGGTTGGGAATGGTATCGGTTATGTCAGAGAAAGTGAGCAAGTAGTTGGAGACAGACCTGTTGGGGTCATACCAATTGATTCAATTTATTCGCCTATACGTAAAGTAAATTTTAGTGTTGGAAAACAACGAGTTGATGAGAAAATAAATTACGACAAATTATTTTTGGAAATATGGACAGACGGAAGTATTTTACCTGAAAATTCACTTAGTCTTGCTTCTAAAATTCTTAAAGATTACTTTCTGGCGATTATGAAATTTGAGAAAGAGCCAAAATATATTAAAAGAGAAAAAATTGACCCTGAATTGAAAAACTTGCAGAAGCTTATGAAAATGAAGATTTCTGAATTAGAGCTTAGCGTTAGATGTAGTAATTGTTTATCAGCTGCAAAAATAAAATTTGTTAAAGAGTTGGTTGCAAGAACTGAAAATCAGATGCTTATATTAAGAAATTTTGGGAAGAAGTCTCTTGCGGAAGTAAAAAGTGTTCTGGATCGTTACGCACTTCATCTTGGAATGGATGTCAAAGATATTGAAAAACGGCTTGAAGCACTAAATAAAATTGAGGGTAAAAAGAAATGAAACATCGCATTAAAGGTTCATCAACATTTGGCAGAAGAAAAGCTCAGAGAAAAGCTATGCTTAATAATATTGCCTCTAACCTAATAAGGCAAAATAGAGTTAATACAACAATTGCCAAAGCAAAAGAAGTTAGTAGGATTGCAGATAAATTAGTTACACTTGGGAAAAAGGATACAATTCACGCAAGACGACAGGCATACAAGATTTTAGCAAATAGGGACCTTGTAAAAAAATTGTTTGATGATATTGCTGTTCGTTATCAAAATAGAAATGGCGGTTACACCAGAATTGTTAAAATTGGTTATCGCAAAGGTGATTCAGCGCCGATTGCAATAATAGAATTTGTTGAAGAAGATAAAAAATTTAAAGGAAAAGCTAAGTCGGGCAAAGCTAAAAGCATAAAGGAAAAAATAAGCAGTGAAATTAAAGAAGATAAAAAAGTTGTACAAAACAAAACCAGGTTAAAATCCAGACCTTTAGAAAGTAATAAGACTCAAATGAAAAACAATCAAATTCCTGAAGAAAAAGAAGAGCCAGAGCATAAAGTAAAAGATAAAAAGTCGCGTATTAAGAAAAAAAACTTGACAACTTGAAATATAAGGACATCTTTTTGATTAAATAATTTCCCCCCTAAAGCGGTTGAGAAATCGCTTAAAAGACCTCCTCAGCACAGGTAGCTTCCCCTCTGCCTGTGCTGTTTTTTTGTAAATTATCAATTAAAATTTTGCAAATTATACAACATCCCGAACTGTAAACCACAATCACTTGCATATATTTTCTCAATAGAAAAATAATTAAAAATTTCTTTTAGAATTAAAGAACCAGACAGAAGAATATCTGCCCTTAATGGATCAAAAGGAATTAGTTTTTTCGCTTCTTTATCCGAAATAGTAGACCATAATTTTACAAATTTGATAACATCTACTTTTGTTAATATCTGTTTATGAATTTTTTCAGGAATATATTTTTGTAATTTATTTTTTACAGCAACCAAAGTGGTAACAGTTCCACCAACTCCAATTGTATCAAAACTGAACGAAATTTTATTTTTAATTTTTGATTTGTTTAACATTTGTTTTATATAATTAATTTTTGATTGTGATTTGAGAAATTGATTATTCAGTCTTCTAATGCCAATCTTTAAGCTTTTTTGAACTAAAATATTGTTATCATAGATTAGTATAAATTCTGTGCTTCCGCCACCAATATCAAAGATAAGCATATTATGAAATTCGGGAAATTCTTTGATATTTGCAGAATAGATATATTTTATTTCTTCACTTTCTGACAGGATATAAAAAGGTAAGCCATAATTTATTTTTAACCAGTCAGAAATTTTTGTGATATTTTTCGATTCTCTTGAAGCAGATGTTCCAATTACTATTATTTTATTGCAGTTGAATTTTTTAGAGACGCTGATGTATTCCTTTAGTATATCTTCAGCTCTTTTGATTGCATTTTCTGTGAGCAAGCCATTTTTCATTCCTTTACCCAGCAAAGAAGTTTTTGCATCACGATGTAAAATATTCCAGTTAGTATTTTGTTTTTCAGCTATTAACAAAAGGACGGAGTTTGTTCCAAGGTCAATTATAGATGTAGTTTTTTTCATATTTGATTGAAATTAAAATCCTAAATTATAATTTTTTATATGTTCGTTTTTTATAACTATAATTATAGATATTCTGAATTTATAACTATGAAAATTTTAGTCTAAAAAATCTTTATTTATTTCCTTGATTAATTCATCAACAATACTTTTTTCTTGAATTATTTTTACTTTTTTTCCTTTTCTAAAAAGGAGTGATTGATTTTTACCGCCCGCGATTCCAATATCTGCCTCTTTGGCTTCTCCAGGTCCATTTACAACACAGCCCATTATGGCAATAGTGATATCTCTATTTATACATAATTTGTTGATTTCGGATTCTACTTTTTCTGCAATGCTGATTACATCAATCTCAGTCCGTCCACAGGTTGGGCAGGAAATTATAGTTGGTCCTTTTCGTAGTCCTAATGATTTTAGAATTTCTATTCCAACTTTTACTTCTTCAACCGGATTATCAGTTAACGATACTCGAATAGTATCGCCAATTCCTTCTGAAAGTAGAGTTCCTATCCCGATTGCAGATTTAATTGTTCCTGAAAATTTTGTTCCAGCTTCTGTAATTCCAAGATGAAATGGATAATCAACCAATTTTGCCATTTGTCTATAACTTTCAATTGTAAGAGGCACAGAGGAGGATTTTAGTGAAATTTTGATATCATAGAAGTCAAGTTCTTCAAATAATTTGATTTTTCGCAATGCACTTTCTGTAATAGCTTTAGCAGAAATTCCATATTCTTGTTTCAAATCTTTTTCTAATGAACCAGAGTTAACACCAATTCTAATAGGGATTTTTGCATTTTTTGCTGCAGATATAATTTTTTTTATTTTGTCACGGCTGCCGATATTACCTGGGTTTATACGAAGAGAATCTATGCCGTTTTTTACAGATTGTAATGCTAGGCGATAATCAAAATGAATGTCTGCAATAATTGGGATTGTGGTTAACTCTTTTATTTCAGGAATATTATTTGCCGAGTTCATATCTGGAATTGCAATTCTGACAATATCGCAACCAGCATCTTCCAATTGTTTGATTTGCTTGATTGTTGCTTCAGAATCTCTGGTATCAGTATTAGTCATTGATTGCACAGAGATAGGGGAGTTGCCACCAATTTTTACATTACCGATTCTTATTTCTTGCGTTTTTCGTCTTTTAATCATTTTAGATTTTCCTTTTCAAGAGTTAATAATTGCTTTTTAATTTCTATACCTGCTGAAAATCCGCCTAAACTTCCATCCAATTTTATAACTCTATGGCATGGGATAACAATAAGTAATGGATTGTTGCCAAGAGCATTTCCAACAGCTCTTTGAGCCGTTTTTCTCTTTATGTTTTTTGCAACTTCAAGATATGACATTGTTTTGCCAAATGGTATTTTATAAACAAATTCCCAAACCTCTTTTTGAAATTTTGTTCCGAATAGAAGAGTTGGAAATTCAAATTCTTTTCTAAGACCTGCAAAATATTCTTTCAACTGTGTAAGATAGATATTATTATTTAAGGATTTAATAAAAGCATTTGGAAAAAATTTATCAACCCATTTATCATTATAACAATTAATACTGACATTTAGTAATCCGTTCTTATTAAATAGTAAAAATATATTTCCAATAAAGGAATGCAATTTACTTTTATATATTGTATCCATAATAAGACAACCAACAGAAGAAATATATATTGTCAACTAAAATAACAATTTATTTGACAATAAATTTATGTTTTATATCTAACAGGCAAAAGAGATCATTAATAGGAAATCAAAAATTTGCAATATGAAAAAAAGGAAACTAACATCTTAAAAGATAACAAACAATATAACCTAAATAGTATAATCATGCAATAAATTATTCAGGAGAGAGTATGGAAAATAGACTGATTGATTACTTCATCTCACTGGTCAAAATTGATAGTGAATCCAGGAATGAACTTGCAATGGCAGAAAGAATGCGAGATGATTTAACGGAAATGGGTGCACAAGTTGTTTTTGATGATGCTCACGCAAAAACAAAAGGGAACATTGGTAATTTAATTGCCAGATTTCCAGGGAAGGTTGAAAAGAAACCTCTTCTGCTTTGTGCTCACCTTGACACAGTTAAGCCAGGCAAAGGAATAAAACCTGTGATTAAAGATGGGAGAGTATTTAGTGATGGCACCACAATCTTAGGAGGAGATGACAAATCTGGGATTGCTGAGATTGTGGAAGCAATAAGAAGGTTACAAGAAGAGCACTTTGATTATGCTCCCATAGAGGTTCTGCTCACAATTTCTGAGGAGATTGGATTATTAGGTGCAAAAAATTTAGATTATTCTCTTTTAAATGCAAAGGTAGGTTATGCTTTGGACAGCCATAGAATTGGTTCTGCCACCATACAAGCTCCATCATTAAATGTTATTGAGATTAAAGTTATTGGGAAAGAAGCTCACTCTGGCTCATGCCCAGAAAAAGGTATCAATGCAATCAAGGTTGCTGCTGAAGCAATAGCTAAATTGAAATTAGGTAGAATAGACAAGGAAACCACAGCAAATATTGGAAAAATCAGCGGTGGGCTCGCAAATAATATTATACCAAATACCGTAAGTTTAAGCGGTGAAATCCGCAGTCATAGTGAAGAGAAGTTGGAAAAAGTTACAAATGAGATAATACGAACATTTGAAAAAACTGCTCAGAAATATCAGGTTAATCTTGATGGCAAAGTTTATAAAGCGAAAGTAGATATAAAAGTTGATAGAGATTTTTCAGCAATGAAAATTGATTCTAATGAGCAAATAGTACAAATCGCATTAAAAGCTGCAAAGAATATTGGAATTGAACCAGGAATTGAAATTGGCAGTGGTGGAAGTGATTCAAATATATTTTATGATAAAGGTATCAAAATTCCTATTTTAGGTACCGGTATGAGAGATGTTCATACTTTAGATGAAAATATCAGTATAAACGATTTAGAGAGTGGAACACGCTGGATAATGGAGATAATAAAAGAATATAGTAGAATTTAAATTCTAAAACTGAAACCATAAATACTAAATAAATTTGTGAAAAAATATAATCTATCTACCTATCATTACAACTTTTGAGATTAGGCAGATGAAAGGAGATACAATGAAAAAATATTTACTGTCACCAGGACCTACACCTGTGCCGTCAGAAATATTGCAGGCTATTTCTGAGCCAATGGTTCACCATCGCACCCCAGCCTTTAAGGCGATGGTCGGTCAGGCAATTGAAGGATTAAAATATGTGTTTCAAACTAAAAACGATGTGTTAATTTTCACATCTACAGGAACAGGAGCAATGGAAGGTGCTGTTTCTAATGTGTTGAATAAAGGCGAGAAAGCAATCATTATCCGAAATGGCAAATTTGCTCAACGTTGGGGAGAGATTGCTGAAAAATATGGCATAGAGCCTATTTATGTTGATTTACCCTGGGGTACAGTTGGTCAGCCAGAAACCATAAAAAAATTACTCAACAAAAATCCAGATGTAAAAGCTGTTTATACTCAATTAACTGAAACCTCAACAGGTGTGGTTATGCCTGTTAAAGAGCTTGGGGAAATAGTTAGTAAAACTGATGCATTGCTTGTAATTGATGCAATCTCTGGTTTAGGTGGTCAGGAATTTTATATGGATGACTGGAATGTTGATATATGTGTTGCAGGTTCACAAAAAGGTTTGATGCTGCCTCCGGGACATGCCTATGCTGCTATTAGTGGAAAAGCGTGGAATAAGATTGAGACCTGCACACAACCGAGTTACTATTTTGACTGGAAAACTTATCGTAAGAAATTAGCTAAAAATACAGACCCGTTTACAGGCTCGGTTATTCATATCAAAGGCTTACTAAAAGCCATAGAAATAATTAAAGCGGAAGGTATTAAGGAAAGATTCCGACGCTATAAAGTATTAGCAAAGGCTTGTCGTGCTGCTGCACAAGCTCTTGGTTTAGAGCTATTCACTGGCACACCTTGTGATGTAGTTACTGCTATTAAAGTTCCGGCAGAGATTGATGGATTGGCTTTAGTAAAAAATCTTAGAGATGAATATGGATTTACGATTGCTGGTGGACAAGCCGGAGTCAAAGGCAAAATCTTCCGTATTGCTCATATGGGATATATTGAAAGATTTGACATTATAGCTGTAATCTCTGCATTAGAAATGGTGTTGAAAGATTTAGGCTGGAAATTTGAATGGGGTGCTGGACTTTCTGCTGCACAGAAGATTCTTGCGGAGGAGTACAAGTAAATTTGAACTTAAGGCAAAAATAGTAGTAAGATTAAAAGGCGGGAAAACAAATCCCGCCTTTTATGCACGATTTGTTCCAATATCTTAGATATACGAAAATTTATGTTAAATATTGGTAAGAGGTTGAAAGAGAGGTGATTTATTAGATTGATATTACAGGATTTTTAATCCTGTATTTTTAATAGAAACACCATTGCAAATGGTGTTAGATCAAAATAAAAGAAGTAAATTTACCAGTTTACTAATTTACTAATTTACTAATTTACTAATTCACTAATTTACTAATTCACCAAAACTATGACCCTAAAAATAAAATCTATTACCAAGCAATCTATTGCGAATAATATTGGTATTCAGACTAATGATATACTCCTTTCCATAAACAACCACCCAATAAACGATGTCATTGATTACCGATTCTATCAAGCTAATGAAGTCCTGAGAATTAAAATTGAGCGAAATAATAGACCAAAAACATATTTAATAAAAAAGGGTTATTCAGAAGATTTAGGTTTAGAATTCCATCCAATAAAATATCGCAGATGTAATTGCAACTGTATCTTTTGCTTTGTAGACCAGATGCATCCACAGGCTCGTCCATCACTTAAGATTAAGGATGATGACTATAGGTTTTCATTTTTATTTGGGAGTTTTATATCATTAACAAATTTATCTGAATCTGATTATTCAAGAATTATTAACCAGCGTCTATCTCCGCTCTATATTTCTGTTCATACAACAAATGACAATCTCAGAAAAAAAATTATGCGATATAAAACTCAATTTTCAATTAAGGATAAATTGAAATTCTTTGCTGAGAATGGAATTCAAATGCACACACAAATCGTTCTAATCCCAGACTGGAATGAAGGAAAGGAATTGGAAAGGACAATTTTTGGCTTGGCTGAGTTATATCCTTCTGTTCAGTCAATTGCTATTGTGCCAGTTGGGTTAACAAAATTTAGGGAAGGATTAACAAAAATCAAACCTGTTGATGAAGTTTTAGCAAAAAGAGTGATTTTTGATTCAATGAAATGGCGAGAAAAACTTAAGAAGAAATATGACACGGGTTTAGTAACATTAGCTGATGAGTTTTTTCTTTTAGCAAGAGAAGAAATCCCAGAAGAAGAATATTATGATGATTTTCCTCAAATTGAGAATGGTGTTGGGATGACAAGAAA
>JAYEOL010000048.1:44995-47691 GCA_034722995.1 Candidatus Cloacimonadota bacterium
CCTTCTTCAATTGCGATTTTATAGCTGTTGCTCATTCCCATAGAAAGATATTTCATTTCTACATTTAGGATATTAGCAGCCTTAATTTTATCAAAAGTCTTTTTTGTTTCCTTAAAATATGGTCTTGCTTTTTCTGGGACACCAAATCTTGGTCCCATAGTCATCAAACCCATAATTTTAATGTTGGGTAAACTAGAAATTGCTTTTAGCAACTTTTCTGTATTTTCTGGCATCACTCCAAATTTTTGTGGTTCTCTGCCGCTATTTATTTCTATAAGAACAGGCATAATTTTATTATTTTTCTTTGCCTGTTTATCTATCTCTTTTGCAAGTTTGATAGAATCAACAGTTTCTATCATATCATAAACTGGAACTACATATTTGACTTTGTTGGTTTGTAGATGTCCAATAAAATGCCATTTGGTTTTGTTACCAATCTTTTCAATCACCTTTAATGATTCTTGGACATAGTTTTCACCAATCTTCTTTACTCCTGCATCAATTGCCTGAAAAATTTCTTCGGCAGTTCTTGTTTTGGCAGCTGCCACCAACTCTACACCTTCTGGAATTTCAGATAATATCTTTTCTAAATTTCTTTTAATATCATTCATTTTTTCCTTCTATAAATTATTACCCGCGAAACACACTAAAAACACGAAAGAATATATGAAATTTTTACTACTCAACCTTTGATAATTTCAAGTTTCAAGTATCAAATTTCAAGTTTCAATTATCCTTCCTACTCCGCCTTCTATCCATTTTTCTGGATATAATGCTTTTATTTCAGCTTGATGTTGAGTGCAATGACAGGCACAAATCTTTTCCAAATTTGTTATTATGTCAAATTCTCTAAAGCCATGAAGTCCTCCAATAAGAATATACGGTTTTCCAAACTGTGATACTGCATCAAGAATATTTCCTACTCCAGGATGAGAACAACCTGCAATGACGACCAAACCTTTTTCCATCTTAATTGCCATAGATTGCTCTATATGTTTGAGTGTTCCAGTAGAGAATATGCCTTCGTGCATCTGAAGAGATTGTTTTATTTTAATTACTTCTCTATTTTTCGCTCTAAGATAGAACAAACGCGGGATATAAACTTTTGCAGTTTTGTTTATCTTAAGAAAATGAGACAGTCCACCTGTATGGTCCCAATGAGAATGAGAGATAAATACCTCATCAATAGATTCAGGCTTAATATTGAGTTTTTCCATATTATTGAGAAGTATTGTGCCCTTTGCCCCTGTATCAAATAGAATTTTTAAGTTATCTTTTTCTATAAGAGCAGAAAATCCCCAATCAGCTTTAAGCCCTGGTTTGTATACCGTATTATCATAGATTAGTGTAATTTTCATCTTTGTAATGTTTGGTGTAGCTCCGATACATCGGAGCTTTAGATAGGTGAGAGATCCATTCTCCGAAGTTCTACGAAGGATGAACTCGCCTACTCCATATCTCCTTAATTATGTATTTTCTTCATTTTAATCCATTTTCCCTGGTCAATACCTATTACATTTCCACATTGACATTTAACTTTATCTCCATCTCTTATACTATGATCTTCAATTATTCGGTCTTTCCAGCAGTGCCATAGTCGTCCTTTGCCGATTTTTAGATATTTGAAGATCTTTCGGTGGCATTTATCACATTTTATTATCATCACTTTAGATGTGTCTGCCAAAGTTCTCTCCTTCTTGCTTCAAGCATATCAACAGGAATGCCTAAAAACTCCGCTGCTGTCTGAATTTTGATATTTTTCTTTTCTGCTACATCAAAAACCTTTGCTATCCTTTCTTTCCATTTCAAATCTCTAAGAAAATGATGGTCTACTATCAATGAATCTAAGGGACAGTTTTCAATTATTTTTGTCATATTTTCAATTGATGCATTCAAGCTTTCGTAACTATATCTGAAACCCAGCATATAAGAAAGAGGTCCATCCAATATTACTAAATTTGGCTTGTTTTGAACGATGAAATCTGTTTGGTCATCAAGACTTGGTCCTTCAACATCAGATGTGTGAATAAATCTATAACCATCGTCAATTAGAACTTCTGTCACATATCCTAATTTTGAGTTTGTGCCGTGAAAAACTGGCTGTGAGAATTTAATCTTTGTATTGCCGAATTGAAATTCTCTGCCATCCGAATATTCCAATTTTTGTGGCAATCCCTTTATTTGCTGTAAAAAGTAAGCTGCCCTTTTTATCTGGCTGCGATTGATTTTTTCTGTTGGATGTTTAATTAAAACTGTTTTGTTTTTATAGATTTCAAGATGGTCGTTTGGATTATGATGGTCATAATGATAATGGGTAATTATAAGGACATCAGAGAGTGTTGCATACTTTACTATTTTTATCCAATGTTCATCTAATCTCTCCAATTCAATTTGATGTGGGGATAAGTTATATCTCCTTGGTCCCAGAGCCACGCCCGGGTCTATCAAAACTTTTACATCTTTGGTTTCAACAAATGTACTCATAGACCTGGTTCCAAAGCTGTCAAATGCTAATGGTATTATTTTCATTTGGTTTACTCCTATAAATACTTTGCCACAGAGACACAGAGGATATTTATTATTTTCCCACTGCAGAGAAGTAATAACATTTTAATAGTCAGACGAAAGTGCACCCATCTGATTGCAGGCTGTGTTCCGGTTCCCAGTTTCAAGTTTCCAGTTTCAAATTTCAAGTG
>JAYEOL010000049.1 GCA_034722995.1 Candidatus Cloacimonadota bacterium
TAAAATCATCAATCAATTAAGTAATTTGAATGAACAACTGGATTCTCTCAATATACTTTACCATAATTTTATTGAGGATAGTCTTGAAACAAATATTCAGGATAGTCTGAGCTTTATTCCTGACAGCTTGACTGCAATTCCAGTATCGGATACAATTAAGTCTGATATAGATACTTTAGATAAAAAATTACATATAGATGATGTTACCAAAGAAAATTTAGAAATAATTAATGAGGATAGTCTGGGCTTTATTCCAGATAGTTTAACATTTGCTATTGAGACCGATTCAATTGATTCAATTTCAGATACTTTAGATACATTATCTAAAAAATCCAATATAAAAGAAGAAATTTCTAAAGAATCTCTATCAACACAAATTGAAAATTTAAAAAGTAATATTGAATGTTATCAGAATGAAATTTATCCTAAAGCTCTTTTCTTAAAAACCTGGATACTATTTAACATAAAAAAGGATACACTCCTGGCTAAAGAAGTAGTATTTCGTATGGAAAATGATATTCCTGAATCAAAATATTGTTTTGCAGTAAAAAGAATGCTCAACAACAAATCTTATGAATTAACAACCCAATATGAATTTAAATCCCAATCTCTATTTGATAAATCTATGAATTATTATGATAAAAGTATTAGTCTGGGGAAAAGTATATCATATTTAGATACTATCATTACAAACTATCCGGAAAGTAAAATCTATCCTAAAGCTCTCTATGCTAAGGTATATTTGTTGATTGAAGAATTGTCAGATACAACTGCGGCAAAACCATATTTGAAAGAACTTATTAACGAATATCCTAATATTGACTTAACAACTTTTATCAAAACATTCTTTGATGGAAACAACTATATTAGAGAATCTTTGTCAGACACAAGTAGAATAGTCAATACAACCCCTGTAGATAGTTTGAAGATAAAAGAAAAAAAATAATGACACTTGATTTAAACAATCTCAATCCAATAGGAAAAATATTCTTTGTGCTCTTTGAATTGATTGCATTATTTCTTATAAAAGATAAAATATTTATTCTCTCTGTTCTGATAATATTGACAATAACCTTTTTATTGAATCTACGACTATTAAAAAATTCAATATCAGCAATTTTAGCACTTTCTCCTTTATTTTTCGCAATATTATTATTAGGATTTATTTTTGGAACTGCATGGCAAAGAGATTTACTGATAATAGCTAGAATTGGGATATTAGTTTGTCTTACCACAATTTTGATTAATACCACATCAGGATACTATCTTTTGAAGAATCTAAAGGGATTTTTGCATTACAGATTTTTTGACAATTTCATCATATTCATATATGGAATTATCAACTTCATTCCTATCTTTTATCACCAATTTTCTGAAACAATAGTTGCATACCGATTACAAAAAGGGAGAAAAATAAAATTATCGGAAATTTCATCTACTTTCAATTCATTTTTAGAAAAATCAATGAATAAAGTAAAAAGGCTTTCATTTTGTTCAGAGATATTAATTAACTCCTCCCCGATTAAATCGGGCATCGCAATAGAATTTAAAATAAATGATATTATATTTCTATCCATAATAATACTACAAATTATATTATTTATATTAATATGAGTAAGTTTCTATTAAATTTCTGTTATGATGGTACTGATTTTTGCGGCTGGCAAAGACAAAAGTCTGATAAAAATTCACAAGATAATACAAAGCCATCAATTCAATATGTAATGGAAAATTGTTTAAAAAGAATTTTTAAAACAGAGATAAAATTAACTGCTTCCGGTCGTACAGATAGTGGTGTTCACGCTTTAAACCAATATGCACATTTTACAGCACAGACCAGAATGAAATCTGAAAATATTATCAAAGCATTAAATAGTCTTCTCCCGAATTCCATACATATTAAAGATTGCAAGGTGGTTGACTCTGATTTCCATGCACGCTTTTCTGCTATACACAGAACCTATCTTTACAAAATTAATAAGAATTTCAACCCATTTGAAAGAAATTATACAGCTTTTTTCCCAACCCCAAAAATCAAATCAGAAAAAATAAGGAGTGCTTTGCATTATCTTATTGGAACTTATGATTTTAAAGTTTTTGCAAATGATACTTCTCATTTGAATAATTGTCTATGCACAATTATTTCTGTTAAATGGGAGGAGACAGAGGATAAATTTTTTCTCTATATAACTGCCAATAGATTCCTGCACAATATGGTTCGCAGAATTGTAGGAACTGTTATAAAGATTTCTCATTATGATTTGCCTGATAGTTATTTACAGAAGATACTAAAAAAGCAAGATTATAAAATGTTAGGAGCAACTGCACCTTCACAAGGATTGTATCTTTATGATGTGAAGTATAAGTAAAAAAACCAAAATGTTAATTGATTATCAATATTTAATATTCAAAAAAATTGACTAGCATCTATATTATTATTTTTTTGGTATTAGAAAATAAGAACAAGAGACCTACCTTTTAAAACTAATTTATCGGTAGGAAAATCAATAAGGAGGCATTAATGAAACTCACGCATTTCAATAATGTTCCATTGGAAAATGTTAATGTAGAGGGTGCAGAGAATACCAGGATACGCTGGCTCGTCTCAGATAAGGACAAGGCACCAAATTTTGCTTTACGAATGTTTGAACTTGAGCCAGGCGGCCATACACCATACCATACCCATGATTGGGAGCATGAATCCTTTATTCTGCAAGGAACCGGGGTATTGGTCACCTCAGAAGGAGAAAAAGAATTCCAGCAATGGGATGTTATTTACATTGACCCTAATAGATATCATCAATTTAAAAATACGGGCGATACTTTGCTCCGCTTTCTTTGTGCTATACCTTTAAAGACAAAGAAGAAAGAAACAAAAAACCCATTAGGAGATAGACAAGTAAATAACTGCTAATATTTCTTGCCCGATTAATTCTAATGAAAATTCTGGCTCTGGATACATCAACAACATTTGCTAGTATTGCAATATCAAGCGACAAAACTATTATTGCTGAATATTCCATAAAAAGTCACAAGACACATTCTAAAACCTTATTACCAAATATTGATAAAATGTTAAATGAAACAGGTATCCACATTAATGAAATTAATGCAGTTGTACTCGCAATTGGTCCGGGCTCATTTACAGGTCTGCGTATAGGGCTTTCAACTGCAAAAGGTATATGTTATGGACAAAAAATTCCTTTAATTGCCATCTCTACTTTGATGTCTCTTGCGAATAATGTTACTTTTGTTAATAAAAATATTTGTGTCTTATTGGATGCTGGAAGAAGCCAGGTTTATAGCGCAATTTATTCTTCAGAATTAGAGGAATTGATTAATCCGCAACTATTCACTGTTGGAGAATTGATAAATAGTATAAAAGAGGAAGTTATTTTTGTTGGGCCTTGCATTGATAATCTAAAAGATGAATTAAATGCAGGTGTAAAAGTTTATTACAAAATTGCACCTTCTCATCTTAATTATCCACGAGCCGCATCTCTTATTGATATTGTCTTCAAAAAGAGTATTAAACTAAGTTATGATTATCAATACATTGCAAACCTGCAACCATTTTATATAAGGAGGTCATCAGCTGAAGAAAATTATAAAATTCAAAATTATAAAATATAAATTAAAATAATATAGGAGTCTTATGGAAGACATAATAGAATTAGGAAAGATTAAGAAAATGACTGTAAATGAACTTTATGGTTTAGCAAAAGAATTTGAGATAAAGAAATACAGAACTCTAAACAAAGAGAAGCTAATTAATGAAATTCTGAAAGCACAGGCTGAGAGCGAAGGGCTGGTATTTACGACTGGGGTTATAGACCTAACAAATGACGGTTATGGTTTTTTAAGATCCCCAAAGAATAATTATAATAGTGGTAGTAGTGATATCTATGTTTCAAAAGCACAGATAAAGAAATTTCATATTAAACAAGGTAATATTATTGCAGGTCCTGTTCGTTCTCCAAAGGATGACGAGAAATATTTTGCTTTAATCAGAATTGATGCTATAAATGGACAAGCCCCGGAACTTGCTTCTGAGATGCCTAATTTTGATTCTTTGACACCTTTCTATCCTGAAAAAAAATTAAATCTTGAAACAATCCCTAATGAACTCTCATCAAGAATAATTGACCTTTTCACTCCGATTGGTAAAGGCCAAAGGGGTTTAATTGTTGCGGCACCACGAACTGGAAAAACTGTTTTATTACAAAAACTCGCAAATTCTGTATTAACAAATCATCCAGAGGTTTATGTAATTGTTCTCCTTATTGATGAACGGCCAGAAGAAGTCACGGAAATGAAAAGAATTGTAAAACCAATAAACTCAGAGGTTGTAAGTTCTACATTTGACGAAACAGCTTATCATCATGTCCGCTTAGCAGAAATGGTGATGGAAAAAGCCAAAAGAATGGTTGAATTTAATCAAGATGTTGTAATATTATTAGACAGTATTACACGACTTGCAAGAGCTTATAATTACTTGGTCCCCGCAAGTGGGAAAGTATTGTCTGGTGGTGTTGATGCCAATGCCCTTCATAAACCCAAACGCTTTTTTGGTGCTGCCCGCAATACTGAAGAAGGTGGCACTCTGACAATCATAGCAACCGCTCTTGTGCAAACCGGCAGTAAAATGGATACAGTCATATTTGAAGAATTCAAAGGCACTGGAAATATGGAGCTCGTATTAGACCGTTCAATAAGTGACCTCAGAATGTACCCGGCTATTGACCTTGTTACATCTGGAACAAGAAGAGAAGAATTGCTACTATCAGAAGAAGTTAGAAATCGCGTCTTTGTTCTTCGCAAATATCTTAAAAATCAAAGCCCTTACAACGCAATAGAGTTTCTCAAAAATAAAATGAGAGATACTAAAAGTAATACTGAATTCCTTAAACTAATGAGTAGTTAGCAAAAAATCCAAAAAACAAATTAAGCATTCCCAAGCTGGGGCTTGGGAATAAGAGAGTGAATTATCTCTGTGTCTCTGCCTGTCCCTTGTAATATGAAGTATTTATTACACGGGATGAACCTCTGTGGCGAGCGATTTTCAAATGAAAAAACTATCTATTCTTTTTGCATGCCTTGTATTTCTTATATCAAATTTATCCTTTGCAGATTGCCATAATGAAATTAGCAAAGCAAGGGCAGAAATTTATAAGGAGAATTATCTTTCAGCTAAAAATATTTTAGAAAAATCAATAGATTTTGCTGATGACATAAACTTACTCGCAGAAATTTATTCCCTTCTCGCTCATTATTCAGAAACATCTGATGAAGCTAATAAATACTACAAAAAAATATTGGCACTTCAAGAAAATACATACACTGATAAAGCAAGATTATCTCTTGCCAAAAATTATTTCTGCAAGTCAAATTATTCAGAAGCCAAGAAATATTTGAAACAAATACTTCAAAATTCAACGAGCAATTCTTTTAAGGAAACATTATATTGGTCAGGCCAAACTTGCTTTGCTATGAATAATTATGATAATTGTATAAATTATTTAAAAAACTATCTTAAAACTGGCAAGGACAATACTAAAATAGAATTAGCATTTTTAAACATAGGAACTTCATACTTCAAACTGAACAATTACCCTGCAGCATTAAACCACTTTAAAAATTTGAATAGTTCTAACAAGAACAAAAATTTCTCATCGTATATTTTATATATGATTGGATTATGTGAGGAAAAGTTATCGCAATTTAGTAATGCTATTGTAGCCTACAAAAAAGTAATCAATCAATATCCATATTCAAACGAAAGATTCTTAGCCGAGTCACAACTTGTTAGTCTTGCGGAAAAAGGACATTACGACTCGTCTGTTAAGATGCCTGAAATAAAAATAGATTCTGACAAAAGGTATATTGTGCAACTTGCCGCATTTTTAAATAGAGAGAAAGCTAGGAAATCAAAATCGGAATTTAAAAAAAAAGGGTACGATACCTTTGTTTACGAAAAAATTGTTAAAGGAACAAGATATTTTGCTGTTGGATTGGGACCATATAGAACAGAAACAGAAGCTCAATATATTCAGAATAAATTAAAGAAAAACTCAATATCTTCTTTTATCTATAAAAAGCCGTAATTAAAAGCGATAAAGGTAAAGGAAAAGGAAAAGAGATAACTAAGGAAGTCATAATGTATAAAAGTTTTAAAGATATGCCCATCTGGCAAAAAGCAATAGATGTGGCTAAAATTATCCATACGCTTACTGAAAAACTGCCTCAAAAAGAAGATTATGGATTCACCTCACAAATAAGAAGATCAGCTCTTAGTATTTCGGCAAATATTGCGGAAGCTTTTGGCCGAGAGCACTCGCTAGATAAAATCAACTTTTATTATTACTCAAGAGGCTCATTAACAGAAACTCAAAGTCATCTGGAATATGGGAAAAAGGTTGGGTATATAAGTAAACAAAAGGCAAACGAATTAGATATTATTTTAAGTAAACTATACAGGGACATAAACAAAATTATTATCACATTGAAAGGTTCAAAGAGATAAAACCCTTTACCTTTCCCTTTACCTTAATCCAGGCTAATTAATGAAGAAATCAAATTTAACTCAAAGCTTTACTCCACTAATGAATCAGTATTTATCTATAAAAAGGAAACAGCCCGATGCCTTACTCTTATTTAGAATGGGAGATTTCTACGAGACCTTTTTTGACGATGCAAAGAAAGCTTCCAAAATTTTGGGTCTTACTCTTACTACAAGAGATAAAAAAAAGAAAAATCCTGTCCCACTTGCTGGTTTTCCTTACCATGCTTTAAATAATTACCTAAAAAAACTAATTGATAATGGAGTTAAAGTTGCAATTTGCGAACAGGTTGAAGACCCAAAACTTGCAAAAAAATTAGTAAAAAGAGAAATTGTTGAGGTCATAACACCCGGAACAATTTTAGAACAAGACTATCTAAAGGGGAAAAGTAATAACTTTCTAACTGCAATATATGAAGGAAAAGATAGCTGCGGAGTGGCATCCATTGATATATCAACTGGTAAATTCTTATGCACAGAATTATCAAAAGATAAACTTTTAGATGAAATTGTAAGAATCCATCCAGCTGAAATACTTATACCAGAAGGTGCAGAATTAAAATTGAAGCAAGACATAAAAATTTTCTATTCACCCACATTCACAAAATATGAATCCTGGAGATACGATTATATTGAAGCAGAAGATATTCTGAAAAGACACTTTGCGGTTCTATCATTAGATGGATTCGGTTTAGCTGGAAGAGATAATACAATCTGCGCATCAGCCGCAATACTTTCCTATTTGCAAGATTTAAAAGGGACTGAACTCAAACATATAACAAACATTAACTTTTACTCAACCAGCCAGTTTATGCAGATTGATGCAATCTCACGACATAATTTAGAACTTATAGAATCAATAAGAACACGGGAAAGAAAAGGCGCTCTTCTTGATGCAATGGACCATACCAAAACACCAATGGGTAACCGACTTCTTTTTCAATGGATATTAAATCCACTAATTATTAAAGATGAAATAGATAACCGTTTAGACGCTGTTTCTGAACTACTTGATAAATCTTACATAAGAAATTCATTAATTGAAATTCTGAAAGATATAGGTGACATTGAAAGAATTATCAGCAAAATAGGAACTGAAAAAGCATATCCGAGAGACCTCATCGCTTTAAAAAATTATCTGAAATTATCCACACCAATTGCTGATTTAATAAGAGCTTGCGAATCTAAAATTCTCAAAGATATGTTTAATTCTATCCAAAATTTTGATGAAGTAATACTGATTATTGAAAATGCAATAATAGAAGAAGCACCTCTTACTATTCAAAATGGCGGAATCATCAAAGATGGGTATAATGAAGAATTAGGTACTCTCCGAAGTGTGAGTAAAAACGGGAAAAAATGGATTGCAAAACTACAAGATAAGGAGATAAAAAGAACTGGAATTCAAAAGCTAAAAGTAAAATTCAATAATGTGTTCGGATATTACATTGAAGTTACTAAATCACATCTGGACAAAATCCCTGATAACTATACACGAAAGCAAACTCTTGTAAATGCAGAAAGATTTATTACTCCTGAGTTAAAAGAATATGAAAGCAAGGTTTTAGGTGCCGAAGAACGAATAAAGCAGTTGGAATATTCTCTCTTTGCTGAAATAAGAAGTAAGCTAACAAAATTCATTCCAAGAATGCAAAAATATTCTTATGTAATATCAATTTTAGATGTTATAACAAATTTTGCACAGATTGCATATTATAATAATTATTCAAGACCGGAAATTACTGATGAACTAAAAATAGAAATAAAAGATGGAAGACATCCTGTAATAGAAAAACTGATTACTGAAGAAACTTTTATTCCAAATGATACATACCTGAATAATAAATCAGATAGGATTTTGCTTATTACAGGACCGAACATGGCTGGGAAATCTACTTTTTTGCGTCAGGTAGGATTGATTATTTTAATGGCTCAAATTGGTTCGTTTGTTCCAGCATCTTCCGCAAAAATTGGAATTGTGGATAAAATATTTACCAGAGTAGGTGCTTCTGATAATCTCGCTCTTGGGCAGAGTACATTCCTGGTTGAGATGATTGAAACTGCAAATATCTTACACAATGCAACTCCAAGAAGTCTTATTCTTCTTGATGAAATTGGACGAGGAACAAGCACTTTTGATGGACTCAGCATCGCCTGGGCTGTTGTAGAATACCTACACGAAAATAAAATTGTGGCAGCAAAAACCTTATTTGCTACCCATTATCATGAACTTACCGAATTGGCAGATATATTTCCTGCAGTAAAAAATTATAACATTACTGCAAAGGAATGGAAAGATAAGGTTATCTTCTTAAGAAAGGTTGTTCCTGGAAGTGCAGACCAGAGTTATGGAATCCAGGTTGCAAAACTTGCTGGCATTCCAGATAAAGTAGTCATCCGTGCAAAAGAAATCTTGAAAAATTTAGAAAAAAATGAATTTAATGAGACGAGTATGTTTGAAAAGACCAAAAGAGAAAAAAGTTCTGCTACTCAAACAAATTTTTTTGATTTCCTTTCACAAAAAACAAATAAAGAAAAAGAAGTATTAAAAGATATAAAAAATATTGATACAAATAATATTACTCCTTTAGAAGCAATAAAAGTTTTAGCTGAGATTAAAAATAAATTGCAATAAATCAAAACAAATTTATAAAGAAAATTTTTAAATATTTTTTTTTGTTTATTTGATAAAATATTTCTTTATTTGATTTAGTATTATCTGATCCGACACCATTTGTAATGGTGTTTTAACAATATTAAAACATGATTATCCCGATACATTAGTCTCGGTCAGGCATCGAGCCTGAATGGATCGGGATGTTGGAGCATAGTTTTGTATTTATTTTTTTACTCTTTAAGTAACTTTTACTTGACAAAATTATTTTAATTATTATTAAATTGTATTCATATTTTTGGGGACAATATGAAAGCAAGAAAGAAAAAATTGTGTTTGAGTAATGACAATATTTTAATATTCCATTCTACTATTCCTATCCCTGATTTTTCATTTCTAATTTTACATTTTACATTTTTGATTTTACCCCCCCCCCAGAAATTTTCAAATATTAAGACACAAAGAAAAATGCATAAAACAATCCGAGGCCCCAACTCGGAAAGATGATTACCTATTTTTACTTGGAAAAAACAAATTCGTTCTCTCCTGTCTCTCCATATCCTTGCTTTAGGACTGGAGAGACAAATATGTCTGATAAAAAAATAAAAATATAAGGAGAGAAAAATGTTTAAGAAAATCGCAATAACTGCAATCTTGCTTGGCCTGTTTGTGGCTGGAAGCTTGATTGCAGATAACCCGTCAGGTCAAGTAGGATTAGTCCTTACTCTCTTACATGAATATAATGCGGTGCCTTATGACAATCAATTAGTTAAAGCTACAATTAACGAAATTCTACAAGAAAGAACTACTGATGATAATGGTGTCGCAAGGTTTGGTTGGAAAAATATTGAAGGATATTATTATTTAGAAACAGAAATTGATGGAGTAACATATTATAAAACAGTCTGGAAGCCTATGGGTGTGGTCATAGAGGTAACATGGGTTATTCATCGTGAGATGCATGATTCTGAATAAGACAATAAATCAGGAGGGGAGCAATTCCCCTCCTGATTATCCAATAAATGGCTTCAAAAAATATATTTTTATAATTCATAAAAATGAGATCTGCAAAACAGATAATTTCACCTCATTTCTGGCTACGGCTTGCTCCACCAAGACGAGTGTCATTCCCGTGAAAACGGGAATCCATTAAAACAAAGGATTTGGGATTCCGCATCAAGTAGGGAATGACAAGAAAAGGGTTTTTTGCATAACTCATTAATTCATAAAGGAAAAGAGGAATATATGAAAAAAGTAAGTATCAGTTTATTCATATTGCTTTTATTATTCTTTTCTGTAAAATTAATTGCTCAATATAACCAATTACCAGGATTCCCTTATTCTGCTGAGCAAAATTCTCAATATGGAGCCCGTAATGGGGTGGGAGTTGTTAATATTAATGATGACCCATTTTTAGAGATAGTTGTTTCTGTCTTTAATGCAACATTTGCTATAAATTATCAGGGAGAATGTTTATGGATAACTTATACGGCTAACGAAGCTCTATCAACAATGTCATTTGTGGATATTACCAATGATGGATATTTGGAGATTATACAGACCACAAGAAATAGGTGGGTATATATTTTAGATAAAGATGGCAACAATATACAGGGTTGGCCTAAACATTTTGGAAGTTATGGGGATTCGGGTTTTCTTACTACTGCTCTGGCATATGATCTTGATGGAGACGGGTATAAAGAGATTATGTGGGGTAATTACGATTATAGTTATCCTTGTGGTCTTTATGTCGTCACTGTTGATGGAGAAAATTATAATGAGAACTTTCCTTTTTATATAGACGGTGGTGTAGCCTGCATACCAGCAGTTGGAGATGTTGACAATGATGGAATTCCTGAAATAATCTGTGCGGCACATGACAGAAATCTTTATATATTTAAACCGGACGGAACAATAATGAATGGTTGGCCACAACAGCCTTTTAATGGAAATGCTAATTATTGGAGTACTTCACCTATTCTTGCAGATTTAACAGGAGATGGTTTCTTGGAAATAATCGCACCTGCTTCAGGCAATTACACGACTCCTCAACCAACAGGTTTATATGTTTATAAATATGATGGCTCTGTTCTTGATGGATGGCCCAGACAATTCCCTGATATTACAATGTGCCCCCCTTCTGTTGCTGATCTAAATAATGATGGCTCATTAGAAATAATCTGTGGATGTCATAACACATATCAGTCTAATAATACAATATATATTTATAATGCGAAAGGAGAATACTTTTCAAATGCACCTTATTATAGTTTTGGCGATGTATGTGGACCGATTATTATAGGTAACATAGATAATTCATCTGAAAGAGAAATAATATTTGATTCAAATTTTGCTACAACTCCACCTATGCTAGGCTATATTGAAGGAAGGCATTGTAATGGCGATAGCATTGATGGATTTCCTTTACGACCTCAAGGATTTACGATGAGTAATTCAGGAGTATTTGGGGACATAAATCAAGATGGGATTTTAGATTTAATAACATACTCTGATGATCCATTTGATGCTGATAGTTTATGGATTTATGCATATAATTTAAATATTCCTTATGACCCTCTTCAAATTGAGTGGAAAACTTATCAATAT
>JAYEOL010000050.1 GCA_034722995.1 Candidatus Cloacimonadota bacterium
CCCCCCCCCCCCCCCCCCCCCCCCCCCCCCCCCCCCCCAAACCAAAAATGCAAAATGAAAAATGTAAAATTAAAGATGTGAAAATAGGCATAGAATAAGTATATTGCAATATTTGCAAGTTATCAATCAGTATAATTCTTCTCTTTCCCATTTTCTTTTTGCCCTCATAATTATAAATACAATTTAATAAAAATGAAAATAACTTTGTCAAATAAAATTATCTTTTCAGGAATATTTCTTTAATAATAGTGTTGCAATAATTTGTAGAAATGAACTTTAATGGCTAAAGCCGTCATAAATAGTCATAACGCTACGCTGTCATAATGGTCAAACAACTTAACTCTGTCATAATAACATTTGACGAGCTGAAGGCTCTTATGACCATTTTTGACTATTTATGACGATTCGCCAATTGGCGAATCATATGACTACATTAGAACCATTTCCTCTTTATAAATATAAACACGCCTATTAAAGAGAAAACGATTGATGCACCAATTGTTATTGCAAAAGCATGGGAAGATCTGGCAAAAGGGAGTTTTATATTCATTCCATAAATGCTTGCAATTAATGTTGGAATCATTAGAATAATTGTAACAGAAGTCAAGAATTTCATCACTGCATTCAAGTTATTAGATATCATAGAAGCAAAAGCATCCATTGTGCTTCTGAGAATATTAGAATGTATATTGGTCATTTCCAATGCCTGTTTGTTATCAACCATCATATCTTCCAGGTAATCTTTATCTTCCTCAAATTTTGTTAAAAGCCCAATGCGGTATAATTTTTCCATCACTGCTTCGTTGGCACGTAAAGAAGTAGTAAAATATACTAAACTTTTTTGTAGATCAAGAAAATCCATCAACTCGTCGTTCTTCATAGATTTTTCTAATCTATACTCAATATCATTGGTAATTTTGCTAATTCTCTTAAGATAGTTTAGATAGACTGTTGAGGTTTTTGATAATATTTGAAGGGTTAATCTATTCCTCTTGGATGTTGAGAATTTTTTTACTCTACCTCTTATGAAATTTTGGAGCACATCATCTTTTTTGGAGGATACAGTTATTAAACATTCTTTTGTAAATATGATACCTAGGGGAAGTGTTTTAAATTTTATATATTCATCGTCTTCATCATAATATGGAGTTTGAATAATAATTAATGTTACACCATCTTCTATTTCTATACGAGGACTTTCATTGTAATCTAAGGGATCTTCTAAAAAATCCTTTGGGACATTAAATTTTTTTGTGATATTTTCAATTTCTTCAGAAGTAGGCGATACTATATATATCCAAGAATCCTTTTCTGCAATTTTTTCAACCCCAATTTTTGTTAACTTATTATCAATTGCTTTATATACTTCAATCATTTTCACCTTTCGGAGAACAGGGTTCTATTCCTATAATCAGTTTTTTATAAAATTAAATCGTCTTTATTATATGTCAAGTAATTGAAAACAATATAAAAAGATATTTACTTTTACACATTTCTTGACTACAAATTTGTTGTATATTTTTTGTAAATAATCTTATCATCATAATCTATAGATGAATCTATAGTAGTATTTTTCAATAGTAAGATGTTACTTTTTAATTCAAATGCTGGAAAAATGTAACCAATCGCTAATAATCGCGAAGAAAGGCAACATATTGATATGACTGAATTATTGGAAAAAGAATTAAGTTATAATAGCATAGGAATAACCCGTATTAGACACAGTAGGTTAAGAACATCAAAATTCTTTTCTTGATTATTTTTCATTATTAGTCCCAACAAGTAGGGGGTTTAATTGCGGTATAATATTAGATGTAAAATAAGATGATAAAATTTCCAAATTTTAATCCAACCATTGTAAAGATAGGTCCGTTCACAATTCAATGGTATGCACTGATGTATATTATCTCATTTGTTATTGGATATTTCTTATTGAAAAAGTTTTATAAAGAAAGAAATGTGAAAATTATAAAATCTGATTATGAAAATCTTTTTTTCTATATAATGTTAGGAGTCATTATTGGCGGACGGTTTGGTTATGTTTTATTTTACAATTTAAAAGAATGCATCAGGAATCCACTCGAAATCATTGCTGTATGGCATGGTGGGATGTCATTTCATGGCGGGATGATTTGCTCAATATTTTTTGGCTATCTTTTCTGCAAAAAACATAAATACAATTTCTATAAATTAGCTGACCCAACAGTAGTTGTTGCCCCAATTGGATTGGCATTGGGACGATTTGGAAATTTCATTAATGGCGAACTTTATGGTCGTCCAACTAATCTGCCCTGGGGTATGATTTATCCGGGAGAAGATTTTGCACGCCATCCTTCACAATTATATGAACTTTTTTTAGAAGGTGTTTTATTATTTGTCATTCTCTTATTTCTTATTAGAAAGAAATTAAGAAACGGCTTCATTTTCTGGAGTTTTATCTTCCTTTATGGACTTTTTAGGTTTTTAGTTGAGTTTGTACGCCAGCCAGACCCACAACTTGGGTTTATAATTAGTTTTCTAACAATGGGACAAATTTTAAGCTTGTTGATGATTATAGCTGCAATTATTGGATTTATCTCAATTAGAAAAAATCCCTATTTGATACATAACAAAAATAAAGTATGAAAAAAATAGTTTCAGTTTTTTTAATATTTTTAATATGTTCCTGCAGCCTTCTGATTAAACAGAAAGAACTAACTGATGAGAAAATAAAAGAAAAAATAGTTACAAATCTTTCCTATTTGAGAAATTGCAAAGCTTCTGGCATCATTAATATCTCACTCAAAAATTTTGAATTAAAAAGTAATTTTTTGCTCAGGAAAAAGAATAAAAAATTTAGAATAGATATTTTTAATTCTGGTTTATTAGGGCTTTCACCTTGTACTCAGGCTCAAATTTTATTTGATGATTCACTTCATATTTTCCTACCTGCAAAAAAAATTCTTTATGTTTTTAGACAGAATAATAAAGTTAATCTTAATTTGGACCTTCAAAAAATAATTAGAAAGTCCAAGAATATTGAAAAGATAAATACTAAATTTATTTTTTCACTCTCTGATGTAAAATTAGTGTTTGACAAAAAATTCAACTTGATATTGATAAAATATGAAAAGAGTGAAATTATTTTGAATAATTACCGAAATAATTTGCCATATAGTTTGAATATATTTCAAAATGAAAAGGAATTAGCAAATCTGACCATTGATAATTGGAGCTTTCCTGAACTTAGAAATGAAATTTTTAAATTAAATATACCAGAAGATGTAGAGATAATAAAGAACACAAATAATTATGGTTTTGATAAATAATATAGAGCTCTGTGCCTTTGTGTTAGAAAGGAACCAACTATGATAGAAAGATATTCGTTACCTGAAATGAAGGATATATGGACTTCAGAAAATAAGTTCAAAAAATGGTTGAAAATAGAAATATATGTTGTGGAAGCAATGAACAAACTTGGCATAGTTCCTGATAAAGACCTTAAAAACATAAAATCAAAAGCACGATTTGATTTAAAAGAAATTAATAAAATTGAAAGGAAAGTTAATCATGATGTGATTGCTTTTCTTACAGATGTAGCAAAATATGTTGGACCTTCTTCGCGTTATATTCATTTAGGATTAACTTCATCAGATATTATTGATACTGCCAATTCCTGCTTGATGCGTGAAGCAGGACTTTTAATACTAAATAAATTGAAAAACCTTTCTGAAATTCTTAAGGAAAAGGCTTTTGAATATAAAGATACACTCTGCATTGGCCGTACTCATGGTATTCACGCAGAACCAACCACATTCGGTTTGAAGATTGCCCTCTGGTATGATGAGATGAGAAGAAATATAATTAGGATGAAATCCGCAATTGATAATATTTCAGTTGGACAGATATCCGGGGCAGTCGGGAATTATGCTTATATTAGTCCCTTTGTAGAGGAGTATGTCTGTAAAAAGATTGGATTAAAGCCCGTAAATATCTCTAATCAGATTATTCAAAGAGATAGATACGCAGAGTTTATTACTACTTTGTCTATCATTGGCAGCACAATTGAAAAGATTGCCACAGAGATACGAGGTTTACAGAGGACAGAAATTCACGAGGTTGAAGAAGGATTTGTCAAAGGACAGAAGGGCTCCTCCGCGATGCCTCATAAGAAAAATCCTATTCTCAGTGAAAGGCTTTGTGGTATGGCACGAGTTTTGCGAAGTAATGCTATGACCTCCTTAGAAAATAATGCCTTATGGCATGAACGCGATATTAGTCATTCTTCTGCCGAAAGGATTATTATACCTGATTCTACTATTCTAATTCATTATATGTTAATAAAAACTAAATCCCTAATTGAAAATTCGGTTGTTTTCCCGGAGAAAATGAAAGAGAATATCAATTTGACAAATGGACTTATATATTCTCAATCAGTCCTGTTGGAACTTGTCAAAAGGGGAATTTCAAGAGAAGATGCGTATGAGATTGTGCAAGCCTCTGCTCTGAAATGCTGGAACTCAAAAGAGCCATTTAAAGATGCTCTGCTATCAAATCAAAAATTGAAAGAAATCATTGCTCCAGGTAAACTGGGAAAAATATTGGATATAAATAAATTTCTTAAAAACGTTGATTACATTTTTAAAAAAGTATTTGGTAAGGAATGAAACCAGAATAGAAAATCTTAACAAATTATATATTCAAAATTATGAATATTATCAATCTTATTGTTAGCCTATTTTTCCCAAATATTTGTTTAGTTTGTAGAAAAAAATTGACTAAGAATGATATAATCTGCGAAAAATGTATTAATAATTTAGCAATATTAGAAACAAACAAGTGTTTACTTTGCAGGAAAAATCCTGCTGAAAATGGTATATGCCAGAATTGTAGAACTGAATTTCAGTTTGATGGAGTTGTTTCTGTATTTAAATTTAATGAAGTAATTCAGAGTTTAATTCATAATTTAAAATATAATGAGTTCAAAAAAATTGGCATCTTTTTAGGAGAATTTTTGGCAAATAAATTATCAAATTATGATTTTATATCTAAAGTTGACTATATTATTCCTGTTCCTCTTCATAAAGTAAAAAAAAGAGAAAGAGGTTTTAATCAATCCGATATTATCGCGAAGATTTTATCTGATAAGTTAAATATCAAATTAGGTAATCATATTATAAAAAGAGCAAAATACACAAAAACTCAGACCATGCTAACCAAAAAGGAGCGAGAAGTTAATGTTAGAGATGCCTTCAAAATAAAATCTCATAGAGATGTAAAAGATAAGAATTTCTTAATAGTTGACGATGTTATAACAACAGGTTCTACAATGAAGTCAATAGTATTACTATTAAAAGAATATTATGCAAATCAAGTGTATGTTGCATCTATTGCCAGGGCATAATGATAGTTGAAATATCAAAAGAAGAGTCGCAAGAACTAATGGATAGGGTAGCAAAATTTTTAGCAGAAAGACGATTGGGTTCTGCTTCTATAATGTTCATTGAATCCTTGAGACCTTTACATTTTATTGGAAGCCAATTATTATACATGATTAGTCCTTTTGCTGAATTGATTTTCAAACCCAATGAATATCAAAAATTTGCTTGTGCATTAGAAAATGAAGAAAATATAGCTTATTTATTAGACCGAATTGATAATTATGATGTAGAATTTCATAAAAAATGGAAAGAAGAAAAGAGAGAACTTAAAGGATTAAAAAAGAAAAAAAAAGCTTTAAAAAATTTAAAATAGTTTGGAGGAAATATGGCAACTGAGTTGCGTTCAATTCTTGCAACAGATTGTGGAAGCACTACAACCAAAGCCATTTTAATTGAGAAAATAGATGGTGTGTATAGACTCATTGTTAGAGGAGAAGCACCAACAACTGTTGAAGCACCATTTGATGATGTTACTAAAGGAGTGCTGAATGCAGTTGAAGAAGTAGAGGATTTAGTCCATTTGAAAGGTGATAAAAATAGAAAAATATTACGAAATGGAAAGATAGTTGTCCCTCAAAAAGATAATCTTGGTGTGGATGCCTATGTATCTACCAGCAGTGCTGGTGGTGGATTGCAGATGATGGTTGCTGGGGTTGTAAAGAGTATGACCGGTGAAAGTGCAGAAAGAGCTGCA
Source organism: Candidatus Cloacimonadota bacterium (assembly GCA_034722995.1). NCBI lineage: Bacteria > Pseudomonadati > Candidatus Cloacimonadota > Candidatus Cloacimonadota bacterium. The sequence goes on from JAYEOL010000050.1 coordinate 6,115, forward strand.
TTAGGAGCTGGTGCTATTGTGATGGATGTTCTGGCAAGCAATGATAAGAGACTTCCACATCAGAGAATTGAAAGAATTCGTCATTTACGACCAGATATGATACTACTTTCCGGTGGTATTGATGGGGGAACAACAAAACATGTTGCAGAGCTTGCAGAAATTATCTCAGCAGCAGACCCGAAACCCAGATTAGGCTCAGGCTACAAACTACCAATTATTTTTGCTGGAAATGTAGAAGCTCGGGATTTTGTTAAGGAAAACCTCTCACACAAAACAGATCTAATTATAACTGATAATATTCGTCCTGTCCTTGAGCGAGAAAATCTAGGACCTGCAAGAGATAAAATCCACGACTTATTTATGGAACATGTTATGGCTCAAGCCCCGGGTTATAAAAAACTAATGACATGGACAATTGCTGATACAGGTATGAAGAAGATGGAACAGGTTCCTATTATGCCTACTCCAGGTGCTGTAGGTAATATTATGAAGACAATCGCTAAATTAGAAAATATTGAAGTCGTCGGTGTGGATATTGGAGGCGCTACCACAGACATTTTCTCTGTATTTACTGATGAGCAGATATTTAACAGAACTGTTAGTGCTAATCTTGGATTGAGTTATAGCATCTCAAATGTGCTCGCTTCTACAGGAATAGATAATATTATGCGTTGGGTTCCTTTTGAAATTCCAGAGTATCAGCTGAGAAATATGATAAAAAATAAAATGATTCGTCCAACCACAATACCTTTTCTTATGAAAGAACTTATCTTAGAACAGGCAATTGCAAAAGAAGCTTTACGACTCGCTTTTGAACAGCATAAAGAATTTGCAGTTACATTAAAAGGGACTCAGAAAGAGAGTGAAATCGCTGATGCATTTGCTCAAACCGTCTCAGGACAAACTATTGTGGATATGGGGTCTCTTGATATTCTTGTTGGAAGTGGAGGAGTCCTGTCTCATGCTCCTCGTAGAAATCAAGCAGCTATGATGCTTATTGACGGATTTCTGCCAGAAGGTATAACTAAACTCGCTGTTGATAGCATCTTTATGATGCCACAATTAGGTGTGCTTTCAACAATAAGTGAAAAGGCAGCTACTGAAGTTTTTAACAAAGACTGTTTGATTCACTTAGGAACATGTGTTGCACCAAAAGGTAAATATAAAGAAGGTAAGATTGCATTGCATGCTAAAATTGAATTGCCAGATAGGGTATATGAAGAAGATATTAAGTTTGGAGAAATGGTTTTACTTAAACTTGGTGTAGGACAAAATGCAAAAGCAAAATTGAAACCTCTATCTGGACTGGATTTAGGTGCTGGTAGAAATACGGAGGTCAATACCAAACTCTCCGGAGGGGTTGTTGGAATCATTATTGATACACGAGGTAGAGAAATACATTATGATGAAAGCCTTAACAAGGAAACAATGCGAATTCATTTACCCTCAGAAAATTCAGAAAGAATTAAAGCATTAAAAAAATGGATGGAAGCATTAGAAGTCTATCCAAAGAATAAGTTGGATTAGGAGGAGAAATGGCACAAGCGTATACACCAGGATTGACAATTAGTAGACATATTATCTTAAAAAAAGATAGAATACTGCCACTTAAAGGTGAAGTTGTAGTAAAAAAAGGAGATAAAGTTAGTGCTGATGATATTGTAGCACGAACAGATTTGCCAGGCGAAGTTGTTCCAATAAATGTAGCCAATAAATTAGGCATCCCTCCAGGGGATGTTCCTCAGAAAATGGTAAAACAAGCCGGAGATAAGATTGAAAAAGGAGAAATTATTGCTTCCAGTAAAATGCTCTTTGGACTTTTTCATAGTAATGTAACCTCGCCTGTAAAAGGAACAGTGGAGAACATATCTTCTATTACAGGACAGGTTTTATTGCGAGAACCTCCTATTCCAATAGAAATTAAAGCATTTATGGATGGTATTGTTAGTAAGGTCTATGAGAATGAAGGTGTAGAAATTGAAAATAAATCTGCCTATGTTCAGGGTATTTTTGGAATTGGTGGAGAGATTACGGGCGAAATTAAGATGGCTGTAAAAAGTCCAGATGGTATCTTGACTTCTGATTTTATTGATGAATCTTTTCAAGATAAGATTATTGTAGGCGGTTCAATAGTTACCCTTCCCGTTATAAAAAAAGCAATAGATGTCAAAGCCAAAGGTATCATTGTGGCAGGAATTGACGATAAGGATCTAAAGGAATTACTGGGTTTTGATATCGGTGTTGCTATCACCGGGCATGAAGATAAGGGGATAACCATTGTTCTAACAGAGGGATTTGGTCCAATTGATATGGCAGATAATACCTTTAATTTATTAAAAGATTTTGAAGGATATAAAGCCTCTATGCATGGGAAAACCCAGATTCGTGCCGGTGTAATGCGTCCAGAAATTATTATCCCAATCCCATTCAAGGAAGAAGAATTAAAAGTGAAAGAAGAAGAAGCTACAGGGCTTAAAATAGGAAGCCCAATCCGTATTATTCGTGAACCTAACTTTGGGAAAATATGTACCGTAAGTGCCTTACCTGAAGATTTGGCTATTGTTCAAAGTGAAACTAAAGTAAGAATTCTTAAAGCTAAAATGAAGGACGGTAAAGAAATTATTATCCCACGCGCTAATGTAGAAGCAATAGAAGAATGATATATATATTAACAAGGTTTTTTTATTTACATATGTAGGGTAGAAATAAATGTTTAATCCTGAAAATTTTATTAAAAAGGCAAAAGCACTAATTGGACCAATTGATAAAAGTAAAAAAAGTAAATTCGGCTTTGTCAATGAAGATACACGAACATACTTTGTTTATAATTATATTAAAGTTAAAAGAGAGAGGAAAGACTCGTTTTTATTTGTAGAATTTCATGATGATAGATTAAAAAGAAAAGAAAACCATTTTGAAGAATTTAGAAAGGTTTTCGGAATAAAAATAGATAATGCAAGATACAGAAATATTGCCAGAGAATTAATAAATAAACAAATCTCCCAAAATATAAAAAAATTTATTTCAACAAAAAATAGATGGATTTCTGTATGGGATAAAAGAGTAAATATTATTGGATTTTATCAATATAATGTTTCTGAGGATAAGGAAAAGGTGTTCTGTCATTTTAGGACTTTATATCCATTTGTCAGGTCATTTGAAGTCACACCAAGAATTTTAGGGGAAAACTGGGAATTTATGAATAAGAATATTTGGTAAGATAGAATGGGCAAAGATGTCAAATGTGGTCATATGATTCGCCAACTGGCGAATCGTCATAAATAGTCAAAAATGGTCATAAGAGCCTTCATCTCGTTAAATGTTATTATGAGAGTAAGTGGTTTGACCATTTGACAGCGAAGCGTTATGGCTATTTATGACGGCTTCAGCCATTAAGGTTCATTTCTACAAATTGTTACAATACTATTATTAAAGAAATATTCATGAAAAGATAATTTTATTTGACAAGATTATTTTCATCTTTATTAATTTGTATTTATAATTATGAGGGAAAAAAGAAAATGGGAAATAGAGAAATCATACTGATTGATAATTTGCAAATATTGCAATATACCTATTCTATGCCTATTTTCACTTTTTTAATTTTACATTTTTGGACACCCCCCCCAGAAATTATAATTTACTGAATATCTTAGATATACATTCGGTTAAATTACTCTTTACTTATGATATTTTTTACATTGGGAAGAATAAATTCATTCGGAGATTTGCCTCTCTCTTTTGATTCTTCCCTGGGTAGAGAGGCATTTCTGGTTGGTTGTACGGTTGAAATAGAGAGGAATACTTCTCACAAAAACCTTTTGAGATGAAAAATTGGATAAGGGTAAATAAAAAAATTTAATGGGGGTTAAAAGTGAAAAAATATTTACTTACGATAATAATATTATTAATATATTTTGGAAGTATCTATGCAGACACAATAATCGTTGACTGTAATGGAGGAGGGCACTATCTAACGATCCAGGAGGGAATAGATGCATCTCAAGATAACGATATAGTATTAGTTTACCAAGGAATTTATCATGAAACGATAGTTATTGATGGAAAAGATATTGTTGTAGGTAGTTTATATTATACAACCCAGGATCCATCATATATTTCACAAACTGTTATTAAAGGTGATGGAAGTTCACCATATAGTATCATAGAGTTACAAAATACAATGTCAACAATTATAGGTTTTACAATTCTTGGTCCAGAACCACAAACTGGAATACTCAGTTGGGTATCAATCCCATCAATTGAACACAATATTATACAGAATACGGAAATTGGAATACGAGTTCAATTTAAATGTCCATACATTTACAAAAATTCAATATATAATAATGATCTTGGCATACAAATTTCATCAGTGTCTGATCCAAAAGCACCTGGAGTATTTAATAACATTATTCATGATAATGTAAAAGGTATTGAATGTTCTTCTGAAAGTTCTCCTTTAATAATGAATAATATAATATATAATAATTTGCAATATGGAATTTCGTGTAATTGGTTTGATACTCCTGAAATATTTAATAATGTTATTTACGGTAATAATGTAGGTATTCAAATAATTTTTCATAGTGAACCAAATATTTGTAATAATACTATTTCTGTAAATCATACAGGAATATTAGCATATTCAAATACTTATGCACATATCTCAAATTCAATTATATATGGAAACGATTTCAACTTATCAGAATATGAACCGGGTATATTGACTGAGATTTATATAGCATATAGTTGTATAGGTGATGGAGTTCCAAATTGGTGTATAGATGAAGGTGGGAATATTTCAGAAGATCCGTACTTTGTTGATCCTAATAATGACAATTATTCCCTCACATGGAACTCTAATTACTTCAGCCCCTGCATAGACACCGGAGACCCAAATACCACTTGGGACCCAGACAATACTCCCCCCGATATGGGCGCTATACCAGCTGTTGCCCACGATTACTTCTATAACCAGTATGATGGTGGGATTATTGATAGAGTAGAGTGGATCTCCTTCCCAGCTCTGAACA
>JAYEOL010000051.1:0-29066 GCA_034722995.1 Candidatus Cloacimonadota bacterium
GTAGTTGTATTATTTTTCTAAAAAATAAAGAGGAAAATCTTATTATTGAAGATTCTCCTCTTCACGATTATAATATTTGTCGCTTTATCTCATCAGAATTTATTCTACGAAGCTTTAACGAAGTAGAATTTATCCTACGAAGTTTTAACGAAGTAGGACCATTTTTTTAGTTATTGATTTTTCACCTGTATCAAGTTTGTATAGATATATTCCGTTCGAAAGTTGTTTTCCATTTGAATCTTTACCATCCCAGACAATTGAAGATTGATCATTATTGATTGAGAATTGTTTTACCAGTTGACCTTTTACATTATAAATTTCTATATGTGTATGCCCTGTAAAATCTTTACTATTTAATAAGGCATTATCTGTCCGCCAGCCGGCGGAGTGAATATGAAAAGAAAACGTGATATTACTACTCACAGGATTAGGATAGCATTCCAAAGAATATTCTATTTCATTTGATATAATAATGTCATCTACAGGAACATTACCATTATTATCTATCTTTATAAGAACAATGTTATAATTCAAACTATCGTTATTACTTGAGTAACCACAAACCATGTAGCTACTATCAGGTGTATAGCACATATCAGTTATATATCTACCAGAGCCACCTTCCCCATAATAATAGCACCATTCTTCATTACCATTCGTATCTGTCTTTACAATATAAGCTGTTGGAGTGCCTGAGTTACCAGCAAAAATATATCATCCTTCATAAGTTTGCAATACTGCATAACCAACCGCAGCACAGTTTCCATTAAAAACATTGTGCCATTCTTCATTACCGTCAGCATCAGTTTTTACTAAATAGGCATCATATTGGTTAGGAACTGTAGAAAGAGAGCGAGTTTTACCAATAGCTATATATCCACCATCGGTCGTTTGAATTGCATCATAGCCCCTATCCCAATCCAAACCACCAAAAGTTTTTCTCCATAACTCATTACCGTTACTACCAACCTTGACCAATCCTAAAAAACTATTAATTTCACCACATATAATAAAACAACTATCATTTGTTGGAGAAATACTGTTACCCCAATCATCAGGTGGTGTTTCGTATATGTTAAACCATTCCCGCTCTCCATTTTTATCAACCTTTACAGTATATATTTCTCCCCAGTTGCGACCTATTGATGTTTCACCTGTTACCACATAACCACTATCAGGAGCACAAGCAACTGATAAACCGGTTGAGTGCCTATCGTAATCCACTACATGCTCCCACTCCACATTTCCTTCTGAATCTGTTTTTGCTATATAAATATGTGAATAATAAACAGCAGTTCTAGATGCCCCGACTACAAAGCCACCATCTGGAGCAACTTTTACATCTCCACCCAAACTGAAATATGCTCCACCAAAACGTTTTCTCCAAATTATATCGCCTGCTGTATCTACTTTCGTCAAATGGAAAATATTTTCAGGTGGTACATTGAATTCCCCGCTTCCCAAGCTGCCAAATATTATATATTTCCCATCAGGAGTTTGTTCTATCCCATATGCAACATCTCTTTCTGGAGTGTCAATAACTCTCACCCATGAATATAGAGAATAATTTAATAGTAACAATATAAATAATGGTAGTAATATTTTGGTTAAAAGTATTTCTCTCATTATAATTTTCCTTTCTTTTAAGAATTAAACTAAAACCAAATTTTTGTCTTTATTTTGTCAAATAAAAAAAAATAATTTTCAGGTTTTTATCCCTTCTATTCATAAAATCCCATTAGCAAATTCACCATCTTATAGATAATCAGAATTATAACTTCCCAGAATCATACTTCCTTTTTGAACTAATTCTCTAACAATTAAGTAAGATTTCTTAATCCTATCAGCAACTCTCTCCCCTTTGTCATTATTATAAAAAAGTTCTGCTAAAACTTCATCCTTCTGAACATAGTCACCGACTTTTTTAGATAATTTAAGACCTGCAGTATAATCAATTTTATCAGAAATTTTCCTTCTTCCTGCACCTACATCAATCAATGCCCAACCTATTTCTCTGCTGTTAATATCCTTAACATATCCTTCTTTTTCTGCAATAATTGGAAGAGTGTATTTTGCTTTCCCTAAGATTGAACAGTCATTAACAATACCTGGATTACCACCTTGTAATTCAACAAATTTAGCAAATCTTTGTAATGGTTTCCCAGATTTTATTGTTTGCATTATCATTTCTTCAGCCTGATTCTTGGTCTCAACAATTTTACCCATAATCAACATTTCAGTAAGTAAAGCAAAAGTTACTTCTTTCAAATCCTCTTGATAATTTTCTTTTAGAAATTCAATGCATTCAATTATCTCAATGCTATTTCCAATACAAGAACCCAGAGGTGAATCCATATTTGTAAATAAAATTTTAACCGTTTTACCAAATCTTGCACCTATCTTACTAAACGATTCAGCCAAATTTTTTGCAGTATCTAAACCTTTGGCAAATGCCCCTTCTCCAATTTTCAGGTCAATAACCAGACCATCAATTCCAGAAGCAATCTTTTTACTCATTATGCTTGCAGTAATAAGTGGGATGCTTTCAACCGTTCCAGTTACATCACGCAGAGCATAGATTCTTCTATCTGCAGGAACAATCTCTTTGGATTGACCAATGATTGCAAAATGGTTTTGCAAAACCAATTCCTTGAATCTTTTCAAAGATATTTGAGTTTGAAATCCGGGTATGGATTCAAGTTTATCAAGAGTACCACCTGTATGTCCCAAACCTCTTCCAGAAATCATTGGCACGAAAAGACCACATTCTGCTGCAATGGGTGCCAGAACTATTGAAACTTTATCTCCAACCCCACCTGTGCTATGTTTATCAATGAATCTACCACTCGTATCCTCAAATTTTATTACTTCACCTGAAGAGATGTATTCTTGCGTTAACCAGTAAGTTTCATCAAAATCCATACCTTTAAGAAGAGTTGCCATAAGCATTGCAGACATCTGATATTCAGAGATATTATCTCTTAGATATTCAGTTAAGAAAAAATGGATTTCATCTTTATTTAATTTCTTTCCATCTCTTTTCTTGATAATTAATTCAGTAGGATTCATTATTAAAACTTTCAATCCGCCAGCTGGCGGATTGAAAGTTTATCTCCTCTAATCAGTTATGGCAAACTCCACAACATCATTATTATATAGAATTTTAAAGAAGGAACCTTTTTTGTATTCCAATTTTTCAAAAAAGATATAACCGCTTTCTTGAGCTTGTGACCTTATATTTCTAAATTGAAATGCTTTGAGTTTTATATTACGCATTCCTTCAAGCCGATTTGCACATTCTTCTTTCAATTCTTCTTTATCCTTTGAATCAAAATTTAGCAAATAATTCATATCATAGTATTGGTCATTTCCATACATAATCTTAACAACTTCATCGCTATCAAATAAATTATACTGTTCACCTTTTTCATCAAGCAGGACAAATGAATTTTTATTTATTGGCATTGTTTCTCTGGTTTTATTTCTAAATATCAGATAAAAAACTGTGAAATAATTTTCAAGATTTTGTGGTGAATCGTTCCAACTTTGCGGTTGAATTGCAATATCATATTCTTTCCTACTCATTAAAGCAAAATCTTCTTTGATTTTAACATTTTTGGATTTGATAGGAACAATTTTGGTGGCACAAGCAGATAGAAGAACTATGAGTAACGCTAATCCAGTTTTTTTGATTATACTATTCATAATAGAAACTCCATTATAACGCTGACGCTGTCAAACTGGCTAAAGCCGTCATAACGCTTCGCTGTCATAAATTGTCATAATGCATTACTGTCTAATAACAATATTTGACGCTCTGAAGGAGCATTTGACGATTCGCCAATTGGCGAATCATTTGACTATTTATGATTCCGTCATAGTCTCATTTTCATCGGACTCTACTGATATTTCATTCTCATTAGCCTCTTCATGTTCAAGCAAAGTAATATCAGTTGCTTTATCTCCTTCGTTTAATCTTATCAAACGCATACCTTGAGTATTACGGCTGATAACTGAGATTTTCTCAATATGCTGTCTAATCACCTTTCCAGAATTTGTAATAATTATCAAATCATCATCATCAATGACTTCATTTATCTTTACCAAAGCTCCGTTTCTTTCAGTTGTTTTGATTGTAATAACACCCATACTTCCTCTTTTAGTAATGCGGTAATCAGCAATTGCAGTTCTTTTCCCATATCCATTTTCCGTTAGAACCAGGAGTGTACCGTGTCTTTTGACAACAACCATTCCAATCACTTCATCATCTTTTCTTAATCTTATACCACGAACACCATAAGTGTTTCTTCCTTGAGGTCTTACATTTTGTTCAAAAAATCTGTTAGCATAACCCTTTTTAGTTGCTAAAATTATTTCATTACTCCCATAAGTAATTTGCGCATCAAGAAGTTCATCATCTTCTGCTATTTTGATAGCAATAATTCCACAAGTTCTTGGATGACTAAATGAAGTCAACTCTGTCTTCTTTACAATACCTTTTTTGGTTGACATCATAATAAATTGGTCTTCATTAAAATTTTTGACAGCCACATAAGTTCTTATTTTCTCGTCCTTTTCTAATAGAAGTAAATTAACGATAGCCTTTCCGCGAGCAAGTCTTCCACCTCTTGGTATTTCATAAACTTTTAGCCAGTAGCATTTTCCTTTATCTGTAAAAAACAGTATGTAACTATGAGTAGAGGCTACAAAAATACTTTTTACAAAATCATTTTCTTTTAGAGATACTCCAGCTAATCCCTTGCCGCCTCGTGCTTGTCTGTGATAAATGCTTATAGGTAATCTTTTTATATAACCTGCATAAGAGATTGTAACAATCATATCTTCATCAGCAATAAGGTCTTCTATATTTAGTTCATCAGGGTTTTCAATAATCTGGGTTCTTCTTGGGTCAGAGAATTTATCTTTAATTTCTTGAAGTTCCTTTTTAATAATCTCCATTCTCATATCTTTATTTTCTAAAATACTGCCATATTCAGCAATATTCTTGATTTGTTGTAGATATTCTGTTTCTAAGTTTTCTCTTTCCAAACCTGTTAACTTTTCCAATTTCATATCTAATATTGCTTTAGCTTGAATCTCAGACAAATCGAATTTTACAATAAGTCTTTGTTTTGCTTCTTTAGCCTTTTTGGATGAGCGAATTATTGAAATGGTTTCATCAATATTGTCTAAAGCAATTTTAAGCCCTTCTAATAAATGAGCTTTTTCCTCAGCCTTTTTTAGTTTGAATTTGGTTCGGCGTACCACAATCGTATGCCTTGACTTAAGGTATTCATTCAGCGTTTGTTTCATCGTAAGTACTGTGGGAATTTGATTAACCAGCATCAGATTAATTACTCCGTATGTTATTTGCAAGTAAGAATATTTATAAAGAGAGTTTAATAAAATTTTTGGGTCCTCATTTCTTTTAATTTCAATTACCAAACGCATTCCATCTCTATCTGATTCATCACGGATATTTGAGATACTTGTAATTCTGTTGCTTTTGATTTGAGCGATTATATTTTCAATCAATAATCTCTTACTTAACTGATATGGCAATTCTGTAATTATAATGTTATTTTTCCCGGATTTAACATTTTCAATATATGCCTTGCCTCTAACAGTTAATTTTCCTCTCCCTGTAGTGAAATATTCATAAATAGGCAGTTTTCCACAAATAAATCCACCTGTTGGAAAGTCAGGTCCCTTAATATATTCCATTAATTCTTCACTTTTGATTTCAGGATTATCAATAAGAGCAATTAAGCCATCAACAATCTCACCTATGTTATGCGGAGGAATATTAGTAGCCATTCCGACAGCGATTCCACTACTGCCATTTGCAAGCAAGTTCGGAAATTTTGATGGCAATATCGCAGGTTCTTTTCGTGTATCATCATAGTTAGGAACAAAATCTACAGTATCCATTTTTATATCTTCAAGCATACTTACAGATGTATGTTCTAATTGTGCTTCTGTATAACGCATTGCAGCTGGTGGGTCACCATCAATAGAGCCGAAATTTCCCTGTCCTCTAATTAGTGGATAACGCATATTCCACTCTTGAGCCAACCTAACTAAAGTAGGATAAATAACCTGTTCTCCGTGAGGATGGTAGTTACCAGATGTGTCACCAGCAATTTTTGCACATTTACGAAAACCCTTACCCGGGGCAAGGTTCAATTCGTGCATTGAATAAATAATTCTTCGTTGTGAAGGTTTCAACCCATCCCTCAAATCTGGCAATGCCCGAGAGACCAAAACACTCATTGAGTATTTAAGGTATGAATTTTTCATTTCATCTTCAATATCAGTCTTGATAATTTGTCCTCTTCTTTCAATCATTCTTATCTCCTATCTGTTAGATGATGGATGCACTCCAAAATTTTCATCGTTTATACTTTAATAAGTCAATTTTTATCCTATCAGTTTGGGTTGGTTCGTGCCTGCCCTGTGAAATAGTCCCGATTCACCCTTCGTCCCGAATGCTTTCGGGACTACGGAGAACGGGTATATCGGGATTCCTTCTTTGAAGGATTTCACAGGGTAAATTCGTGGCTAAACATCCAAATCCTGCACATATTTTGCATTTTCAATAATAAATTCTCTTCTTGGCTTTACTTGAGAACCCATTAGAATATCAAAAGTGCGATCTGCTTCAACTGCATCTTCAATCATAATCTTTACAAGAGTTCGCCTTTCAGGGTCAAGTGTGGTTTCCCAAAGCTGGTCTGGATTCATCTCACCTAAGCCCTTATATCTTTGAACTGCAATACCTACATCACCAAACGCATTGATGATTCTGTCTTTTTCTTCATCAGAGAAAGCATATTTAACAGCTTTACCTTTTTTAATCTTATATAATGGTGGTTTTGCAATGAATATATAACCATATTCAATAAGAGGTTTCATATATCTGAAGAAGAATGTAAGAATCAATGTTGCGATGTGCTCACCATCTACATCAGCATCAGCCATAATAATAATCTTATGATAACGGGCTTTTGAAACATCAAACTCATCATGGATGCCAGCACCAATTGCAGAAATTATTGGTTCAATTTTATCATTATTAAGGACTTTATCTAATCTTGCTTTTTCTACATTCAACATCTTACCCCACAAAGGCAGGATAGCTTGAAATCTTCTATCTCTTCCCTGTTTGGCTGAGCCGCCAGCAGAGTCACCTTCAACTATAAATAATTCACATCTTTCTGGCTCCTTTGAGGAACAGTCCGCTAATTTTCCTGGCAGACTACCGCTATCAAGAAGACTTTTTCTGCGGGTAATCTCTTTGGCTTTCTGGGCAGCAGCCCTTGAACGAGCAGCAATTATTGCCTTGTTAATAACCTTACGAACAACAGAGGGATTCTCTTCAAAAAAATCTGATAACTTCTCTCTTACAAGAGAATGTACAATCCCTTCTACATCTGTGTTAACCAATTTTGTCTTAGTCTGACCTTCAAATTGTGGATTAGGCAATTTCACACTAATCACAGCAGTAACACCTTCTCTGATATCATCTCCACTTATTGTTATCTTTTCCTTTTTTAAAATCTGATAATCCTTAATATACTGATTTAGAGATCTTGTAAGTGCAAGTTTAAATCCAGTAAGATGGCTTCCTCCCTCAATAGTATTGATATTATTTGCATACGAAAAAATATTTTTATGATATGATTGAGTATATTGAATAGCGGCTTCAATATGAACATCATTTCTTACACCAGAGATGTATATTGGCGTTTTAAAGATTGGCACTTTGCTCTCATTAAGAAATTTTACAAAAGATGTAATGCCACCAGCATATTTAAAGTTATGCTTTTTATCAGTTCTTTTATCCCAAATATTGATTTCTAAACCTTTATTTAAAAAGGATAACTCACGCAATCTTTGTGAAAGAATATCAAAGCTAAATTCAATCGTGTCAAAAATCTCATCATCAGGAATAAAAGTAATATCTGTGCCTGTCTTTTTCGTATTACCAACTATTTCTAACTTAGATTTTACTTTACCCTTTTCATACCATTGTCTATAAATCTTTCTGTCTTTATATACTTTGACTTCCAACCACTTTGATAAGGCGTTTACAACTGAGACGCCGACTCCATGCAATCCACCGGCAACTTTGTATATCTTATCATCAAATTTTCCACCAGCATGCAACATAGTCATCACAACCTGAACAGCTGGAAGTTTCTGCTCTTTATGCATATCAACAGGAATGCCTCTACCGTTATCTTTAATTAGAATTGAATCATCAGTATTAATTATGACATCAACTTTTGTGCAAAAACCTGACATTGCCTCATCAATACTGTTATCTACCACTTCAAAAACTAAATGGTGCAATCCTCGTTCCCCAACTCCACCAATATACATAGATGGGCGTTTACGAACTGCACTTAATCCTTTTAAAACCTTAATCTTTCTTGCATCATATTTAGCTGTCATCTCTTAGCCTCTCTATAAAAATAAATCTATAAAACATTATTCTGTTGTATCTTTCAAATCCTCTAAAAATGTATCATATATACCCTTATCACCACTAATTTTGGTAGGTATTTTTCCCAAACTTACAACTAAATTTACTTTTGAATGCTTCGGCACATCCATACCATAAACAGGTTGGCTATATATCACCTTGTGCGCCACAATTTCATTAGAGTAGGAATAATTTATACTTCCAACCTGAAGACCTGTATTCATTAACCGATTTTTTGCTTCATTTATTGAAAGATTATCAAGAATAGGAATTTTCACTAATTCAGGACCTTTGCTTACAATGACATCAATTGTATAACCTTTTTTCACCATATTATTTGCAGGAGGGTCTTGTGCTATAATACTGCCCTCTAATATATCACTACTATTTCTTACACCAACTTCATCAATGTATAATCCTAATTTATAAAGGTCATGCTGGGCTTTTTCATAATTTTTATTAATTAAATTTGGTACAGCAACCTCATTCCTATGACGTGTATAAATCATCATGAAAGTTCTTGTTAAAACATATCCAAAGAGGAAGATGACAATAAGACTTAAAATTGCAAAAAGAATAGTTTTTAAAGCTTTCATATTATCTCTTCCTTAAGAGTGCAGAAAATGTTCCATCAATATTATGTTTAAATGGACAACTTTTTACATAAGAGTCAGTTATTAAACTTTTCTCAACAAAATTATCAGGTTTTTCTAAGTAAAATTCATTGTGAAATTCTAAAAAATTTTCTATCTGTTTTTCGTTTTCATCCGGGTTTAATGTACAAGTAGAATATACAATAATCCCATTATTTCTAACCAAATTGCTGGCATTATCTAATATTCTTTTTTGTAATGGAATCAAGGATTTTAAGCGATTTCTACTTTGAAATCTAATCTCAGGTTTCTTCTGCATTGCACCCCAACCTGAGCAGGGAACATCAAGAAGAATTTTATCAAATTTACTATCCACAGAAAAGGTTGTTGCATCTTTTTCAGAAAATTCAATATTTCTACACCTAATTCTTTGCGTATTTTCTTTAAGTAATCTCATTCGGTTCTTATCAATGTCATTTGCAATGATTTTGCCTTTATTATGTATAATAGCAGAAATAAGTAATGTTTTTCCACCAGGAGCTGCACATAAATCTAATATTTTATCCCCCTCTTTAGGTGCGAGAAGCATAACAGGAAGAGTAGTACTCTCATCCTGAATATAATAATAACCTTTTTGAAAAAGAGGGTCATCTAAAAAATGAAAATTGCTCATTAGTTTTACAATATACGGAAAGAATTTACTTCGTGAAAATTTTACATTTTCTTTTATAAGATGTTCCGCAAAATCTTCAAATGAAATCTTATCCGGGTCAAATCTAAGATGTAAGTTAGCTGGTCTGTTGAAATACTCACACATTTTGATTGTGTTTTCAGTTCCATATTCACTTAACCAACTTTCAATCATATATTGAGGAAAGGAATGCTTAATGGATAGGTAATGTGCTTGGCAATCATCAGGTAATTTTATACTATCTCTTTCTCTTATATATGAGCGAAGTATTGCATTAAGAAATTTGCACAACTTACTATTATAATGCTGATTACATATCGCAACCATTTCATTAACTGATGCATAATCCGGAATACTATTCATATAAATAATTTGATAAAGTCCCAATCTTAAAAAGTTTTTTATTTGGCTATCAATCGCAGAAAAACTACGCTTTTGAACTAAAGATTTTATCAAGAAATCAAGGAATATTTTCCTTTTTAAAACACCTTTTGTCAGAGCGTAAAATAATCTCTTTTCATTTTCCAACAGATTATATTTTTGAGTAAATTTTGCTAATACTTCTTCAGAACTCTGATTTTTAATAAGCACAGAATTCAAAGCAGAAAAAGTTATCTCACGAACATTCATTTATAGTGTTACAAATAAAGTTTTTTTACTTTTTGGATCATTGTAAGCTATTTATATTTTGGAGGTTGGATTTGAAATTTTATTCATTTTTAAATTATATCATGGCATTATGAGACAATACATGCCTTAATCAGTAAAAGTTTGCCATCTTATGAATATAACTGTCGTATAATTGTTTTTACGATTTCTCCAGATGAAGTTGGTTTATTTTTTGATAAAAATTTTTGTATCTCTCTTTTTACAGAAATCTTATTATATCCTAACGAAATTAAAGCGTTCTCAGCATCTGTGATAATGGCTCTCTCTTCCTTAGTTGCTTCGGTTCCTATTACTTCTTCTTCTATGAGTCTTTCAAAGCTATCTTTTAACTCAATAATAATTCTTTGTGAACTCTTTTTCCCGATTCCAGGCACAGAAGAAAGCAATTCAATATCTTGTTTTGCAACAGCTTCTATTAAACTCTTTACTGAAATTCCTGAAAGAATAGATATGGCAATCTTAGGACCAATGTTAGACACTTTAATAAGTGATTCAAAAATCTCTCGTTCCTCAGCGGTATAAAATCCAAAGAGTCGCAAGTCATTCTCTCGTACATAAAGATGTAAAAATAACTTGCAGGAGTCCCCTATCGCACCAATCTGGTCGTATGTACTTATCGGTATATTGACAGCATATCCTAAGCCATTATTTTTAATAACAACAGAAGTTGTCTTTTTTTCTTTGATTATTCCGGTTATAAAATCGTACATTTTTCATTAACCTTTCTCACCGAAAAATAAAATTCCGAAGATTATTTTTTAGAATAACGACTATGCTGGCTCTTTGTGACTTGCCTGTTAGCTGAACTCTTTTTATGGTAATGGCAAATCGCTATTGCAATTGCGTCTGTAATGTCATAAGAGAGTGGTAGCTCTTCAAGTTTAAGTATTGCTTTTACCATATATTGAACCTGTTTTTTTGAAGCATTTCCATTTCCCACAACTGCTCTCTTTACTTCACGGGGAGAATATTCATAAACTGGAATATTCTCCTGAGCTAAAGCTAACATCACTGCACCACGGGCTTCCCCCATAGAAAGAATTGACTTTACATTTTTCGCATAAAATATCGTCTCAATGCTTGCCTCATCCGGTTTATAATTCTTAACCAAAATTTTGATTTTATCGTATATTTTCTCAATCCTTTTCTGCAATTTTAAGCCGGGATTTACTTTAATGACTCCATATTCAATAGGGACTAAACTATTTTTTGAAGACAAATCAGCGGATAAAAATGCATACCCAGTTGCAGTGGTTCCCGGGTCAATCCCCAGGATAGTAAATTTATTACTCACTTGTTAACTTTTCCAGGATTTCATCATCAATTTGAAAGTTGGCATAGACATTCTGAACATCATCCAGATCTTCTAAGGCTTCAACCAATTTTATAATCTGAGTAGCTTTATCATTTGCAAGAACAGTGTTTTGAGGAATATAATCCAACTGAGCACTTTCAATTTTTATATTTTCCCTATCTAGTGCATTAACAACCTGATTCAATTCTTTTGCATCAGTATAGATTATAAAGAATTCATCTTGAGTAACAAAGTCTTCAGCCCCACAATCTAAAGCCTTCATCATTATCTCATCCTCATCATAGTCATTCTGGGGAACCATAACTGCGCCTGTTTTTTTGAAATTCCAAGCAACAGAGCCTTTTTCAGCAAGACTTCCATTATTAACAGAAAGAACATGCCGAATTGCAGAAACAGACCTTGCTTTATTATCAGTTAAAACCTGGATAAATAATGCAACTCCGCCAGGACCATACCCTTCGTAAAATAGAGTCTCATATCTTGTACCTTCTAATTCACCAGTTCCCTTTTTAATAGCGCGTTCAATATTGTCTTTTGGCATATTAACGGCATTTGCTTTAACAATTGCATTTTTCAAACTGGAATTTGATTCCGGATCTCCACCACCTTCCCGAGCAGCCACCATAATTTCTCTTATCACCTTGGTAAAAATTTTTCCTCTTTTAGCATCCTCTTTTGCTTTTTTGTGCTTTATAGAAGCCCATTTATTGTGGCCTGACATCTTTCCTCCAAACTATCTTGAATCTAAAAATCCCCCGATAATAGACAATATTGGCTTCAGTTTTTTACTGGTAGGGTCAACATCTACTCCAAAATTTTCTAACGCTGTTGCGCCAAGTAAAAACAAGGAATCCTTGGGCGCAAAAATAATGGGACAAGGAATCAAATCATTTAATCCTTCTATCTCAAAATCACAAAATCCCAGCAAACACTTAATTGTTCTTCCATCAGCTAAAATTAAATTTCTAGTACTGGTCGGTTCAATATGTATTTTTTCTAACCAATCTTCTGGTGCAAAAGAATATAATGCTCCTGTATCAACCCAAAATTCATTTTCAAAAAATAAACTGTTATCCTTAGTATTTGAAATTTTAACTTTTACTTTGAACATGCCCATAATATTTATCCTCCTTATAGAAATCTATTTTCCCCTTTTACTTTCCTCAATAACTTTTTGAGCTAAATCATTTGGAAGTTTCTGGTAATATGCAAAGTGTTGAGTAAAATATCCTTTACCCTGTGTGAGTGATTTTAGAGAGGTATGATATGAATATAATTCAGAAAGTGGCATTTCCGCATTGATAACCTGTTTATTATCTTCCTGTGACATTCCAAGAATCTTGCCCCGCCTACTGCTAATATCTCCCATTACATCACCCATATTTTCAGTTAGCACAACAATTTGTATCCTATGTATTGGCTCAAGAAGTATAGGATTTGCTTGCATAAATCCGTCTTTTAGAGCATGATAAGCAGCAAGTTTAAAAGAGAGTTCAGATGAATCCACTTCGTGAAATGTTCCATCGTAAAGTTCTACACAGATATCAACAACTGGGTAGTTAGCTAATATGCCATTTTTCATTGTTTCAACAACGCCTTTCTCCACAGCAGGAATAAATTTACTTGGTATTGCTCCGCCGACAATAGAATTAACAAACTCAAATCCTGTTCCGAGTTCTCGTGGTGATATTTTTATGTAAACTTCTCCATATTGGCCATGTCCTCCAGACTGCTTCTTGTGACGATATCTTGCCGCGGCTTTACCAGTAATAGTTTCTTTATATGGAATTTTGGGTTCAGTTAATTTTGTTGCAACATTGTATGTATTTTTAAGCCGTTTCTGAACAACGGCAATCTGGATTTCTCCCTGCCCAGCAATAATATTTTCATTAGTTTCAGTATTCATACCAGAATTTATAGTAGGGTCTCCATCGGTTATTTTAGCTAATGCAGCACCGATTTTATCTTCATCTGCTTGTGAAAGAGCTTTGATAGTTTTCCAATAAACTGGTTCGGGAAAAGAAATTGGTTTTACAACAACGGCTTCACCTTTCTCGGTTATAGAAAGGGAAGTTGTAGCATTTCTTAATTTAACCAAACCGCCAATATCACCAGCTGATATTTCTGTAGTCTCTTCTCTACTTCTGCCACATATATGATAAATTTGACCAATTTTATCTTTTGCACGCTTTTCAGTAATCTCTATCTCATCACCGGTAGTAAGTGAGTTTGCATACATTCTTACAATGG
Organism: Candidatus Cloacimonadota bacterium; assembly: GCA_034722995.1. NCBI lineage: Bacteria > Pseudomonadati > Candidatus Cloacimonadota > Candidatus Cloacimonadota bacterium. The sequence continues at coordinate 14,007 of JAYEOL010000051.1, forward strand.
CTATTTCCCCCAAATTCGGTTCAGATAATGATTTCACAACATACCCTAATTTCTTATCGTAATTTACAAGATTTATTGATTCCGCCTCTCCATTTTTTGTAACCAAAATCTCACTAATATCTTTTGGGGACGGAAAGAAATGATTAATGAGATTCATTGTTTCTTTCACACCAATATTTTGAGTTGCTGAACAGCAGAATACAGGAATGGCATTGCATTGAATGATTGATTTTTTTAAACCAAAATTTATCTCACTTTCAGATAAAGAACCTTTGTCAAAATACTTTTCCATTAAATTATCATCAGATTCTGCTGCTGCTTCAACGACCTTCTCATGCCAATTTTCAACATCTTGTTGCAGTTCTTCTGGAATATTAATCGCTTTCCCACCTTTATACGCTTTCTTTATAATTGAGTTTATCACTCCACTAAATTTATCGCCTAAACCTATAGGAATCAAAACTGGCACAACAACCTGCTCACAAATATTGCTAAATCCCTCAATTATTTCATTAAATTTTGCATTTTCTTTACCTATCTTATTAATAATAATAGCTTTAGAGCACTTAATTGAATCAGCATATTTAATTGCATGCTCTGTCATTACCTCAATACCACTCACAGCATTAATTGTAATCAGTGCTGTTTCAACTGCCCGCAAAGAGGAGATCAAATCGCCTTTAAAATCGGTATAGCCTGGTGTATCTACAATATTATGTTTAACTTTATTCCATTCAAGATTTGCTACTGAGAGGCTAATGGACATCTTTTTTTCAATCTCATCCTTATCAAAATCCATTACTGTATTTCCTTCTTCTACTTTACCAAGTCTGTTAGTGACTCCTGAATTAAATAACATAGCTTCTGCAATGGAAGTTTTACCTGAACCATTGGCACCCACTAATGCAAAATTCCGTATGCTTTCCGTAGGGTATTTCTTCATTAAAATCCTCCTGAAAATCAATTCATTTATAACAATAATAACAAGTTATACTAAACAGTGTCAATCTTTTTATTTAATAGTTTTTATGGTATTTTACGGAATTTTTTCAGTATGATATTTAGCCAAAAAAGTATTAAAAAACAATGTGATTTGATTAATAAATTTTGGAAAAAATGTCACTCGTTGGCAAAAGATGATAAAATGAAATATAGGCTAACTATAAAGAATGGGCAAGAAAATTTTCCGAAGGAAATTGAACCGTTGCCAATAATGAAAAGTCTAATATTATCTATATAAATTTTACAATGTATAACTTTTATGCGGATATTCAAATATGTTAAATTCTAATATTGGTTATTTTCTCTACCTAATTTATTTTCAATTCCAGGCTATCAATAACTACCTGATTGGGCTTATTCCTATGTAAGTATAAGCCAACCTTAGTAATTAAAGCTTGTTTGAAATCAACATGTAATATATTGTTTTGGTGGAAATTTCTGTAATATTCTTTGATATCATTCTCAAAACAATCAATAACAAAATCAATTTCTGGAACTTTTCTCAAAAGTTCTTCATCTAAAAAATTCCCCAAATAATTTAACGAAATTATGAAATCAACCTTCTGATTTTTCAAGGAATCTACTTCTTCTCTTGCACAATCAAAAATACCAAAACGGAATTTAAATTCATCATTACTTGTAAAGAGGGCTGGATATAGGAATGGAAGGTCTGGAGTAAGAATTCCCATAAACCCGATTTTCAATGAATCAGACAATGTAATCACTTTGCTTTGAATAAATTCTATTCCGTTTTTTCTATTATTCCATTTTAAGTTTGAAGTGATAATGTTACGGGCATGCTTATGAACTATATCTGTATCTGATATTTCAGAAAATATTTGTGGAGTAAAAATGCTTATTAAATTTTCACAATTAATAAATTTCTGTTTTTGCGGAGATACGATTATAACATTTTGGTCTTGAACTATTATTGAATCTATTTTAGATAATTGTTGTAATTTGATTGAATCATTTGGGGCATATGATACACAAAGAAGGTGAATCTGTTCAGCAGTAATCTGGCATATAAAAATAACAATAAATAATATAAGAAAAAAGACGGACTTAAAAATAAACTTTATTTTCATATTTGCGTCTGTAGCACAGGCTGTAGCACAGGCTTCCAAGCCTATGTATTATTTAACGACCAAGCCTGTGTAATTAACGACCTTGGTTGGTCTCGGGCGCCCAGCCCGTCTAGTCGCCGAGACTGAACGGAAAGGTCGTTCTACTTAAATATCAAATGTAACGACTGCACTGTAAATACCCTTCTCTTTTTTAATTCCAATATTATGATATGTTACAGCCTTTATTTCTTGAGCGATTTTATCTAAATTTAGTGTATGATAATAGCAACTAATTGATATTTCATTATTTAAAAATTTATCAATATCAATATTATAGAAATAACGAAAGTTTGTATTAATTTGAAATAGTATTTCTCGTAAAAAATCAATATATAACACAGCCAAGTCTTTTGCAGAAAAATTTAAATGTATCTTACCAATTGTGTTTCTTATTTCACTTTGTGTGGCATTAAAGACAATCTCTGATAGTGAGAGAGCACTGTTTACAAACAGTTCTTCAATAGTTTTCCCAAAAAATTCTACTGATAAATCTGCTGTATGATCAATAAATCTGTATTTCATTTTGACGGACTTGTAAACTTGTCATATATACTTAACGCTTTGCGTGTTTGCCAAGTCCCGAAGGGATTTAGTGAAGCGTTATAAACGCGCTGTTATCTGCTGTAGGTTGCCGTTTAAATCTCATCTTCATTTTATTACTTTCTTCCAGTATTTTCTTTTCCATCCATCTGCTTCTTCGTATCTGTCGAAATCATAACTCTTCTCCAATAAATCATTATGTATTCGAGAAGGAGCGTCAATTGCTGCAGGACAGTGAATGATATACCCTTGATTCTTAACAATCCTTTCAAACTCCTGAAGTTCCTCTTCTAACTGCCAGCCCAATGCGTGAGACGTAATTATCACATCAACAGAATTATCGGGTAATGGAATTGAATGTAAAAATCCATCTGTTACATACAAGTTGTTGATTCCATCTCTCTTAGCTTTATCTTTAATAAATTGCCTAAGTCTTGCGACAGGCTCCATTGCAAAAACATATCTTGCATATTTAGCTGCTTCTAATGCGACACGCCCTGTTCCTGAACCCCCATCTAATATAATTTTGTCATCCAAAGATACTATAGAAGTTACCTCTTTGAAATCCCAATTATGAAATTCCAGTTTATCATAAACTTCTGGACACTTGTTATAGATTAAAATATCAGAACAAGTTTGGAGGACTTTCTTGATGCAAATAGCAAGCTCGTTGTTGTCTTTGACTGGTTCATTTTCTTTCTTAATCCTATTGATGAAATCAGTTATTGTAGGACATTTCCTCTTTAGAAAGTCTTCTATGGATGGGTTAGCCCACAGAGCTACTGCAAATTCCCTTTCAGTCACCCATCCCGGCAAATATGCAATCTGAAATTCCTCAAGCAAATAAAAATCCTCAAATTCAAGTCTTTCTGTTAGAAACATTCAAAACCTCCAAGTGATTAAAGCAACCTATTGCAGTTAACTAATTTACTAATTTACCAGTTAACTAATTTACTGTTTTTATCCTTTCAGTACACCAAGCGGACGAGTTCTAACGACTTTTTTTGCCAATCCTGCTAATGAAACCGCTTCTACAACCTCTGTTACATTTTTATAAGTATCAGGTGACTCTTCAACAAGTGTATTTCGTTGCACCGAATATACAACTATTCCCTTACTTTGTAATTGGTTTTTCACCTGATTGAAGTTGAATTTTCTTTTGGCAGCACTCCGACTCATAACACGACCTGCTCCATGACAGCAAGACCCGAATGTCTCTTTCATTGACTGGTTTGTTCCGACCATCAGGAAAGAGTGCGTTCCCATATCTCCCGGCACAATAACTGGTTGACCTGTTTTCTGAAATCTCTCCGCCAATTCAGATTGATGCGGGCCAAACGAGCGCGTAGCACCCTTTCTATGTACACATAATTCCATCTCTTTTCCGTTTATCTTATGTTTTTCAACTTTAGCAATATTATGACAAACATCATAAATAAGTCTAAATCCTAAATTAGATTTTGAGATTGATAGACTTTTTTGCAAAGCTCTATTTGTTAAACTCATCAGAACCTGGCGATTTGCCCAGGCATAATTTGCAGCACAAGACATTGCTTGAAAATAATCAGAGCCAAGTTTTGAGTTAAAAGGGGTACAAGCTAATTGTCTATCGGGAATTGAAAACGGTAACTTATTTATCTGACCAACCATCAAATGTAAATAATCATCGCAAACTTGATAGCCAAAACCGCGCGAACCACTATGAACCATAACAATTACCTGGTCTTTTGCCAGAGAAAATTCATTTGCCAGATTCTGGTCATAAACCTCATCAATGACTCCAATTTCCACAAAATGATTGCCTGAACCAAGAGTTCCTACCTGATTTAATCCTCTACCCCTTGCACGTTGGCTAACTTTATCGGGATTGGCTTCTTTCATTCTACCAAAGCTTTCAGTGGCTTCTAAATCTGACTCTTCTCCGTATCCTTGCTCTATAACCCATTTTGCTCCTTTGGTCATAACCTCCTCTTCTTCTTTCTGATTCAATCGCTTTATTGCACCGTGAGACCCAATTCCACTTGGAACAAATGCGTAAAATCCTTTAACAATCTCAGGAATCTTGTTTTTAATATCTTTGAGCAACAGATTTGTTCTGCAGAACCGCACGCCACAATTTATATCGTAGCCAACTCCACCTGGAGAGATAATCCCGTTTTTCAGCTCAAATGCAGCAACTCCACCAATTGGAAATCCATAACCATAATGGATGTCAGGCATTGCCATAGAATATTTTTGAATTCCTGGTAAAGTTGCGACATTTACCACCTGGGAGAGTGCATTGTCTCTGATAATTTGTGGAAGCATTGATTCAAGTGCATAAAATCTTGCGGGCACTCGCATATTGCCTTTTCTGGGAATTTCCCAGATTGCTTTAGAAACTTTCTTTATCTCATAATCTTTATATTTCATCTTTTTCCTTTGTACTATCTAATAATAAACCGCATTATTAATTTTGATTGCTATTTATCACTTTTCATAATTATCTTATTTAATGCTTCTCTGATGGTTTGCACATCTACCTTTGTATTTATACAGGGACCTTGAGGGCGAATATTTAGAATTCCAAAAGTCTTAATAGGAAAAGCATCCTGAATACCAGAGACAAGGTCTCTATAACACGCAACAGCAATAATTAATTTCGGTTTCTTCTTTAATACAATTCTTCTTGCCAAAGTTCCACCAGTTGCAATTGCTATATCAACACCAAATTCTTCTGCTAACTTAGAAATGTCTCCAATGTTACATTTTCCGCATCTTTTGCAATTATCTGGATTAACGGTTATTCTAATTGGACAAGAAGTATCTTGCAAACAATGTGGTAAAAGTATCAGCACATCAGATGCATTATATTTAGGACTTAGCGCTTTTATAAGTGAATCATTTACACTTACAAACGATTCGCCGATTTTTTCTTTTCTGATTCTAAAGATTCTGCCAACAAAAATGCAAATCGGGTACATAAATCTAATAAACAATTTAACAGCAAAATTGGCTATAAGGAAGTTCTTCTCAAAAACAGAGGTAAGAAAGACAAGTATTGTGCCAATTACTAAAATCAGAAAGAAAATTCTCAATGCTGAGAGTAAAACAAATGGTAAAGCCTGGTTAAATTCGTGTAGGCGTGGAGAAATAAAGTACCACAAGCCTGTTACCATAACCATTAATCCTATCAGACTAAAAGTTGATAACCAGAGAAAAAGCCCTTTACCAATAACTTTATTGTTTGCCATTATTGAATCTTTTGTTTCCTCTTAATATTTCTGGATGTCCCAAACTGAAAGCATAAGCAGACATCTCTTTTTTGCCTTCTGGTTTGATTGTTTCAATTAATAAAGCACAACTTCCAGTTCCAACAAGTATTCCTCGATCTTTTATTGCTTTTAAGATAAAACCAGATATCCCTTTATTATCTGGAAAGGGTTTTACTTTTAATATTTTTATTTCCATATTTTGAAAATAAGTAAATGCTCCTGGATATGGTGAAAGTCCTCTTATCAGATTTGCAACATCTTCTGCTGATTTGGTCCAGCATATTCTTCTTACATCTCTATTTATAAATTTGGAAAATGTGGCTGAACTCTCATCTTGTTGTATAGGATTTGCAATTCCATTGTCTATTAATGATAAAGCCTTTAATACATCTTCTGCACCTTTTTCACTTAATTTTTTCGATAAGCTACCATAATTATCTTCAGGCATAATTTTCATTTTGCTTTGATAAATAATATCACCAGCATCCATTTTTTTTGTCATAAAGAATATTGTATTCCCTGTTTCTTTATCTCCATTAAAAAGAGCCCAATTGATAGGAGATGGACCTCTATATTTAGGCAAAAGTGAAGGATGCAAATTTATACATCCGAATTTCGGAATATTCAGTATTTCCTGGGATAAAATTTTTCCAAATGCTGCGGCAATTATTAAGTCTGGATGGTAACTCTCAATCCTTTTTATGGCTTCTTCTCCGTTAATATCTTGAGGTTGAAAAACCGAGAGATTATGGCATAAACAATATTGTTTAATTGGTGAGAGCTTTAACTTCTGACCTCGTCCTCTTTTTTTATCGGGTTGTGTTATTACTAAAGTTGGAATTATACTGTTACTAACTAATGAAGAAAGAATAGGAACCGCAAAATCAGGCGTTCCCATAAAGATAACATTCTTAATTCTATTTATCCCCTGAAATGCTTTATTCATTTATTGACGAGCTTTATACCGGCATTTAACTATTTAATGAAGTGATGCAATATTAATACCCCGTTTAGTTGTAGCAGCAATTTTTTTTAGCTTACCTTGCAGTAACCTCCTCTTAATTAGTGAAATCTTATCAACAAATAAGATACCGTCCAGATGGTCATATTCATGCTGAACTACACGAGCAAAAAGGTCGGTAGCGATATATTGTTTCCATTTTCCAAATAGATTCTGTGCTTTGAATGACACAGTTTTTGCTCTTTTTACCTTTTCAAAAATCTCAGGGATACTTAGGCATCCTTCTTCCTCATTCTGAATCCCTTCAAGTTCCAGCAGAGTTGGGTTTATAAAAATCATTGTTTTTCGTTTTTTTTCATCTTCTATCCAGAGAGGATAAACAGCAAACATTCTGACAGAACGTCCAATTTGAGGAGCTGCCAGTCCAATTCCGTCAAACCTTTCTAATGACTCAATAAGATTCTTGCTAAGATTCTTTATTTCATCATCCCGATGCATCGGGATAGGTTTAGCAATCTTTCTTAAAGATTCATCTCCATACAATCTAATTTTTTCTAACATTTCTGTTCATTTTATTTTGTTAGCAATAGCTGATCTTGTAACCTCAATTTTTACATTGTCAGCTACTTTAAGAACCACAACATCACCTTTGATGCTGTAAATTGTTCCAATGATTCCGCCGTTTGTAACGACCTTTTCATTCTTTTGAATCTCTTTTCTCATTTTCACAATCTCTTTTTGCTTCTTTTGTTGAGGTCTAAATATAAGCAAATAGAGAATCACAAACATAATGATAATTGGCAAAAATCCAATCAATCCACTTTGTTTAGCAGGTTGTGTTGCAACAGGCTCAGCCTGTGCAAATAATAGACTTATAAGCATTATTTTCTCCTATTTTCATTACTAAAATATCTCAAAGTCAAAAATAAACATCTTTTGAGATTTGTGGCTAATTTATTTTAGTGAACATAAATTTCGCTATAAAACAATTTTTTTAAGATTGATTTTGAATGTCAATAATAATAGAGTTATTCAGGTCATTTAAAAAGTGGAAGTTTTTCCATAATTGCTAAAATTTCATTGTTTTTTTTCTGAACTTTTATTAGTGCGACCACCTCATTATTGCGATACTGTTCAGTAAAAAAAATTCTTAAATCTTCATTAGAATTAATAGGAATATATTTTTGGCAATTATGCAAAACTTTTCCTTCAGCTCCATAAAATTTGCTAAGTCTTTTAAGATGTTCCTTGGAATCCGGAAAGATTTCAATAATACTTTTAAGAAAATTTGCAGCAATTTTACAATTAAAACAGTATAGATTAAATAAAAACTGGTTGTTTACACAGATTTTTCTGAACTCTTTATTAGTAAGAGATTCAAAATATCTATTATCTTTCAAAGCATTCTGCCATTTTTGTAATGCATAGTTACCGATTGAATATCCATCACAGTTTTCAATAGACAGCATCTCTTTTGCAGCTTTCAAACTATTGATGTATGATTGTGCAGGAGGACTAAAATCATTTTCATCTTTAGCCAAAATTGGAGATTTCTCAAAAACAATAACAGTTTCCGAAATTTGAGGTGCAATAGAATAATCTACTGTCTTGTCATTATAGCTTCTACAAAATAATTCCTTTCCATTATTTTGATACCCTGTAATAATTCCCCAATCATTCTGACCGCAGAGGTTTTTAGCAAGAACTGGAATCCCATTATCAATGCTATTTTTTATTATTTCTTTTATTTGATTTCGATTATTTGTATGAATCTTTCTGTATGACCACTTCAAATTCTCAAATAGAAATTTTATGCAATCAAAGCCATTTGCTGGATCTAATGCATCTACGGAAAATTTATTATAAAATTGGATACGGAAAGAGAAAGCGGATAATCCCATTAGTACAGTAGGCTCTATTTCAATCCCAAAAATTTTTAAAGTGTTAATAAGGGAGCCGAAGAAAGTATTCTCCATTCCAGTTCTCTTTTCTAATCTACCAATATTTTCTATTCGTTTTGCGTCTGAAAGTATCTCTGGATCCTTTTCTCTTTCTGCAAGATATACCCCAAGATCGCCAGGCCAAATCTGAAAATATTCTTCCAAATCGTCTCTTCTTACTTTCAAAACAATATTCTTAGAATTTTGAAATTTTAGTTTCATCCTTTGTAACTGAGCCTTGCTCGTAATTTTTTCTCCATTATATTCCAGTATCCAATCCCCTTCTTTAACTCCTCTATCTGCAAGCTGACTATGTCTATAAAATCCAACAATTTGAAGGCCTTCTATTATATTTGATTTCATTTAAACTCCAAATATGTATTTGAAATTAAAAAAATTCTTGTCAAGGTTAGTAGAAAATTTTCTTTTTTGAAAATTACGAGCAGTTCGCTGATATGTAGGACAGAGTTTATTTCAGTCTGCTAAATTTAACAACTGAAAGGATTGTATAAAAGAATCAAACTATATTGTCTTTATACTGCAATCTATACAAATTATAATACAATCCTTTTTGCTTCAGTAATTGCTGATGATTACCTTCTTCGACGATTTCACCCTTGTGAATCACAACAATTCTATCTACATTTTGAATAGTTGATAATCTATGAGCGATAATTATTGATGTTCGGTTTTTCATCACTTTTTGCAAGGCGTCTTGAATCAATATTTCAGTTTCAGTATCAATATTTGAAGTAGCTTCATCTAAGATAAAAATACTTGGATTACATACAAGAACGCGTGCAAATGCCAATAATTGTCTTTGTCCTGCAGAAAGAACCGAACCTCTTTCTCTTGCATCTTGGTCATACTTATCTGGTAAATTGGAAATAAATCTATCTGCATTAACATATTTCGCAGCTTTAATAATTTCTTCTTTAGAAACATTTTCTCTGTATAATGAGATATTATCTTTTATTTTGCCAGAGAATATAAATACTTCTTGCTGAACAACTCCAATATTCCTTCTTAAATCTGATAGACTATATTCAGAAATATGAGTATCATCAATTAGAATTTCTCCTTTTTGATAAGGGTAAAAACGGCTTAATAATTTTACAAGTGAAGTTTTACCCCCACCTGTCTCCCCTATCAAAGCTAACTTCTCACCTGCATCTATTTTTAGATTAATATCTTTTAAAACAAAGTCATCTTTATTATATGCCATCCAAACATTTTTGAACTCAATTTTACCTTTTATATGTGAGTTCAATATGGCATGAATTTTATACTCCTCTGGTTTAACATCCATTAATTTGAAAATTCTCTCCAATGCTGCCATTGCTGTTTGCATAATATTATATTTTTGACTTAAATCATAAAGAGGGTCAAAAAACCTGTGAACATAACTTATAAATACTACAAGAACACCCAATGACATCTTGTTTGATATAATACTACCCCCACCATACCAAATAATCAAGGCAATTGATAAATGCACCATTACATCAATCAGAGGACGAAAAACAGCAAAAACTCTCAATTGTTTTTTTTCTGCATGGAAATATTCTTCTGTAATATTCTTAAATTCATTTAATTTTTTCTTCTCTTGATGAAATAGCTGAATTGTTGTAATACCAGAAATACTTTCTGATAATTTAGCATTTATTTTTGCCAATTTTATTCTAACAGCTCTATACACTTTTCGTATATCTTTTTTAAAACGAATCATAAAGTATATAATTAATGGAACGACAATAAATGTAACCAAAGCAAGTTTGTAATTAATTACAAGCATAACAATTAGAATAGCAAACATCATAACAATATCTTGTAAAAGAGTAATAAGACCTTCTCCAAGCATATCTGCAAGAGCTTCAATATCATTTGTTATGCGCGTTACGAGTCTTCCTATAGGATTCTTATCAAAATATGATAATGGTAATTTTTGCAGATGATTGAAAAGTTTCATCCTCAAATTGTACATAGAATGCATTGCTGCATATTGAGTTAAATATATTTGAAGGTAACTAAAGATAAACCTAAAAATTAGTATTGCAAAGAAAATAATACCTAAAATTAAAAGTCCATGTAAGTCATTTTTCCTTAGTATGCGAGTATCCGATGGTGATATTTTCTTTAAATCAGATTGTTTTATAATATAATATTTTCCAAAAATAGCAAATATATCAGGATATTTATTAGCAAGAGCAAGGTTTTCGTCCGTCTTTAGAAAGATTGCATAATATTCTCTACTAATTGATTTCTTATCTTGTAGAGCACGAATATGTTTCGGTAACAGCTTATCTGTGTTATAACTTCTTATTAATATTTTATGATTTTCTGATTCAATCACATATTTATTATATCTTTTTGCAAATTCTTTTTCTATTTCAGGAAAATCTGATATATCAATTATTCTTATTGATGGATTGATATACTCATCAATTCCATATTTGAGAATATATGGTAAAAGGATTGCAAAAAATGCAATTATTAATAGTATAAAAAATGAAATAATAAAATATTTCTTGTATGGTAATATATATTTTAGCAATCTCGCCATTAGGCGACTGTCATAAATTTTCTCTGAATCTTTTTCTTCGTAATAAGTATTCATAAAAACGCTTCGCTGTCAAAAGCTCACTTCCCCGCGTCCGCGGGGATCGCTGTTAAACATTGTCATAACGCTTCGCTGTCATAATGGCTAAAGCCGTCATAAATTGTCATAACGCTTCGCTGTCATAAATTATCATAATGCATTGCCGTCAAATAACAACATTTGACGATGCGAAGCAGCTTTTGACTATATTTGACGAGCCGAAGGCTCTTATGACGCTCCTAAGGAGCATTTGACCATTTCTGACAAGCCGAAGGCTTATTTGACTATTTTTGACTCCCTTTACCAATTGATTTGATATAATTATTCAATTTGATTTCCAATATTTTCAATTTATTTTCCATTGTTTTGAAAAAGTTGGTAGAAATTAAACTTCTGTTATGAGATTTTATCAACCAAGTTTTAGTCTCAAAAAGAGAACCTCTTGCATAATAGCAAAACAATTTATTCTCTTTAAAAGAGTATCTTCCATATCCTTCAGAAATATTTGAAGCAATAGAATCAGCAGCTCTAATCCATTGATTGCCAATAGTAGATTTTTTAAAATAATCCCATTTTGATACTACTTCCCAAACTTCTTCACCAATTTCCATTGCAATCTGATATATTTTTAAGTCTTCCAGATTTGTAATCAAATTTCTTACCTTCCATAAATATTTTTTGTATATACTTTCAAAACGCTTTGCTGTCAGATATGGTCATAATGCTATCGCTGTCAAATATAGTCATAACGTTGACGCTGTCATAATGGCTAAAGCCGTCATAAATTGTCAAAACGCTTCGCTGTCATAAATGCTCAAAATAGCTAAAGCTGTTATTAAAATCATTTGACGCTACGAAGTTTAGCATTTGACAATCTTTGACGAGCCGAAGGCTTATATGACTACTTTTGACGCTCCGAAGGAGCATATGACGATTCGCCAATTGGCGAATCTTTTGACTACTTTCTACATCTCAAGCTCTTCTCTAAGTTTTTGTTTATTATAAATATTTGTGTATATACCATTTTTCTTTACAAGGGTTTCATGATTACCTCGTTCAGCAATCTTGCCCTTATCCAAAACAATTATCTTATCAGCATGCTGCATTGTTGAGATGCGATGCGCAATGATTAAAGTAGTTTTATTCTTCTGCAATTCTTTAAGATTAGATAGAATTCCTTCTTCGGTTTGAGTATCTACAGATGAAAATGCATCATCCAAAATTAGTATTGGAGCATCTTTAATCAAAGCTCTTGAAATTGCAAGTCTCTGCCTTTGTCCACCAGACAAAGACACTCCTCTTTCACCAACAATTGAATCAAATTTTGAATCAAATCCCATTATATCATTATAAAAATGTGACATTTGTGTTGATTCAACTATTTTATTTTTAGAGACATCGTTTCTTGCAAATTTTATATTATCTTCAATAGAAGTTAAAAAGAGAAATATATCCTGCATAACAATGCCCATATTCTTTCTTAAAACATTGAGTGGAATCTGGCATATCTCTTTACCATCAAGATATATTGAATTCTTTGGGGGGTTAAATAACCTTGTTAATAGTTTAATTATTGTACTTTTTCCCTCACCAGTTCTACCAACAATTGCTAATGTTTCTCCAGAATTTATTGAAAACGAAATCCCATCTAACACTACATAATCGTTGTCCGGATAGGAATATTTTAGATTTCTAAACTCAATATTACCCTTTAAAATTTTAATAGATTTATCCACCTCTGACGAATCAATAATCTCAGGTTTTTCTTTCATAATCTCTTGTATTCTATTTAGAGAAGCTGTTCCTCTTTGATAGAGATTAACAACCCAGCCAATCGCAATAAATGGCCATATCAATAAATGTAAATAGCTATTGAATGCAACAAATTCTCCAATAGTTATCTCATTAAGTATAGTTTTTGTTCCGCCAAAGTAAAGAGTAAGAAGTAGGCTCACGCCGACAATTGCAAACATAAATGGAAAGAATATACCCCAGATTCTTACAAGTTTCATATTCTTGTCTACAAGTTCCTCAGCAATCTCACCTACACGATCTTCATAAGAATTTTCTCTCACAAATGACTTAATAACCGCGATACCAGATATGCTCTCCTGGACTCTATCAGATAGAGTGGCAAATGTTTTTTGAATACTTTTAAAAAGTTTGTGAAGCCTTCGTCCAAAAAATATCATTACAAAAGTCACTAATGGCAAAGGTATGATAACATAAATTGTTAATCTCCAATCAATGCGAGACATTAATATTATGCTAAAAAATGTCATAAAAATCATATCACAAAAAATTACAATACCTGGGCCAAAAAGCATACGAACTGCTCTTAAATCATTGGTCGCATAAGCCATCAAATTGCCTGTTTTATGCTTTTGAAAAAACCTAATAGATAGATTTTGCAAATGTCCATAATAGTCATTACGAATCTGTCGCTCAACTTTGTATGAATTTGTAATTAAGAAAATTCTCCATAAAAATCGGAAGATTGCCATTACAATAGCAAGACCAAATACTAAAACACCGAAAAGAAATAATTTGTTAACTGTAAAATTTGGTAACCGTAATGAATCGATGACATGCCTTTCAATCTGAGGAATCACCATCATAAGACTATCAACAAATAAAAGACATAAAAGCCCTAAGAATATTGTCTTTGTATAAGGTTTTAGATACGATAGAATTGATCTTATATTTTTCATAAAATACCTACCACAGAGACACAGAGAACACAGAGAAAGAGAAATATAATATAACAACTTCCAATTCAATTAATTCAATTACCATTTTCATGCTCCTTTGCCTACCCCGTCCCGATTTATCGGGATGGGGTGTCCCGATTGTTTTTGGGACATGAATGTTTCATCTGAAAATCCTTTCACCACAAAGGTTCATCCTTCGCAATAGCAGTCCTACTGCTACGGAGAATGGACACAGAGAAAGAAAATGACAAATAACAAACTTCAAATAACAAATAAATTCCAAAATCAAAATTAAAAAAAATTCAGAAAAAGAAGTTAGCATTTATAATTGGACATTTGGGTTTTATTTGAAATTTGGATTTTGGAATTTGGAATTTTTTAAACCCTCATTCCCATCCGTCTTGGCTCGGCCAAGCCGAGACAGAAGCCCTCCCCAATTAAATTGGGGATTGGGAATGCATGCAATTTTCATTCTCCTTTGCTACTTCTATAAAAATTCTTTATTAGAACATTTAGTTCCAATAATATTAAGGTAAAGCATCCAAAAATTTCTGAGCTTCTTTGCCCCACTTACTATCAGAGCCATATTTATTAATTATACTGTTATAGAAAAGTTTTGCTTTGTCAAATTTATTGAGCTGTTCATAAGCCATAGCAATCTTAATATTAGCATTTACATCCCATTGTGCAAGGTCACCATAATCATAAACAATTTTTAAAAAGGTTTCAATAGCCTTATCATATTTCTCCAGGCCATAATATGACTCACCAATCCAATATATAGTTTCTACTTTAACATTTCTTTCGGAGATTTTTGGTAAAATCGCATTAAACAAGTCAATGGCTTTCTGATACTTTTTATCCATATAATAGCAGAATGAGATTTCAAAAAGAGTTTGAGGTTTTATCTCGGGTGTTCCGAATCT
>JAYEOL010000051.1:29166-44795 GCA_034722995.1 Candidatus Cloacimonadota bacterium
TTCTTTCGGAGATTTTTGGTAAAATCGCATTAAACAAGTCAATGGCTTTCTGATACTTTTTATCCATATAATAGCAGAATGAGATTTCAAAAAGAGTTTGAGGTTTTATCTCGGGTGTTCCGAATCTATCTAATAACATTTGATATGCCTCTATAGCCAACATCCACTCTCCCATAGACTTACAAGTCAAAGCAAAGTTCTCAATTGCTTTAAGAGCCAAATTGCCTTTCTTGTCATTTTGAATAACAAATTGATATCGTTCCAAAGCCTTCTGAAAATCGCCTTCAGTAAAACTTATTGAACCAAGTTTCAGGTATGAATTATTCACTAATTCTGAACTTGGATATTTTGTTATCAAATTTTGTAATTTTTCCTGTGCAAGATCAAAATCCTTCTCTTCTAAACCCATTAAAGCCTGCTGGAACAAAGCATCCTCTGCATACACAGTTTCACTATAATCTTTTATTATTTGATTGAATATTTTATTTGCTTTATCATTATCAATATTAATATAATAAATTCCTCTTTCAAGAAGTATATGTGATTTTATTTCAATACTATCTTTAATAAATTTCTTAAAGAGTTTTTCATATTCTTCAGCATCTTTCCTTGATTTCCGTTTGTATAATGAAACAATAAGATTTTCACCTATTTCTTTCCAGTTCAAATAAGGTATCTCTTCAAAACGATTTTTATTATTTGAGGTTAAATCAACAATCTTTGTATAATTTTCTACTGCCTTTGAATAATCAGTTAACTCATAATTGATGTCTGCTAACTTTTTTATATCATGCAATTTCTTATCAAAATCAGATTCATTTTCAACTACTTTTTCATATTGTAAAATTGCTAAACCCTTACTGCCTTTTTGTAAATAAATTTCTGCCAAAGTCCTCCTGTCTTCATTTGTTCTTTCTTGAATTCTTGTTGATATTTTAATAGCATTTTCAAAATTTTTAGTGAATGTATACAAATCTCTCAACTCTCTGAGAATAACATCATCAGGATGGTTTTCCGAAAGGGTTTCATAATTAGATATCGCTTTATCTATAAGATTTAATTCTTTATAGATTTCAGCTAAATTCCTAACACCTTCCCAATACCTTTTGTGCTGTTTAAAGTGGTCCACAAAATTTTGAAAATATTCTGCACCTTTTGCATAATGATTTAATTTCATCTCCGCAAATGCAAGATTAAACAATAAATTGCTATTATTAAATACAAATTCAGAATTAAGCTTATTGTATTGAGTAACTGCAGCTTGAAAACTTTCATTCTTTAGATAAATATCACCAAGAAGTGAATAGGCAGAATTTCTAATATTTTCATCATAAGTTAATGTTATTGCTTGTTGTAGATTCCTTATAATTGATTGTTCGTCACCACCAGAAAAAACCAAAGCTTTTGCAAGATTATAATAAACATTTCCGATTTCAGGAAAAGTGCTGTATTTTTCAATAAATTCTGATGAATATTCCTTTAGTTTGTTTATGTAATCATCAGAACCAACCTTATATTTCCTTATTTTAAGGTCAATTAGGTAATATTCAGCATAAGATGTTTCTTTAATATACTCAAAGTTACTTACAATGGTTTGAAAGGTTTCTATAGCTTTCTGGTAATAAGTTTCTGCTTCTACATTATTTTCATATTCCAATTTTATTGCTAAATTTTGATAGGTTTCTCCTTCTAATAATAAAAATTCTGGATTTTTTTCAAGATATTTATTCTGCTTAAAAATTTCAATTGCTTTTTTATATTCTTTTAGGTCATCTCTATAAATCTTAATAATTGATGCGAAAGCTTCTATGTCATCATTATTTCTGATATAATCAATAAAACAATCCATAAGGTTTTCAAGTGCAGCATCTTTTTCTTTTATCTTATATTTCTTAATATAATGAATATCCTCATTAATCCTTTTTTCCATATCAGCACTCAGGCTTCCCTGATTTATTGCAAGCTGTAAAATATTAAGCGCTTTTTCATACTGTTTCATATTTTGATAGCAATCTGCCATTTCAAATTGGATTTTTTGCCAGAATTTAGTTTGTGGATAGGTATTTAGAATCATCTGATAATAATTAATTGCAGACTCATAATTGTTGAGAATCTTTTGATAAATAATAGCTATTTGAAAGTAGCAACTATCTGCAGCCACAAAATCATCAAAATTCTTTATCAAATCCAAATAATTTGTAATAGCCTTTTCGTACAGATTCTGATGTTTATAAATCTCTATCTGAAGTTGGTAAACTTGAAATTTAATCTTCTTTGAAGCATTAATAAAATTTTCTATTGAGAGCTGTTGTAATGCCATTTGATAATCAGATTGTTTATAATAAACTTGAGCCATTAAAAGATACACTTCAGGAATAAATTCGCTCTTTTGAAACTCTGTTTTAAAATCTGAACAGTTTTGCAATACTTCCTGATAATCTTCAAGTTCAAAATTGGTAAGGGCAATTTTATATGCGACTTTGTCTAAATTGGGTTCTGTATCAAATTTCCTAAAATATGACTGATAATTTGCCTTTGCCGATTTATAATTTTTAATCTGGAATAGTATATCTGCGTAAAGCAGCAAAAGAGTTTTCTCATATTTTCTAGGAACTATTTCGTTTAAACTGTTTTGAATTATCGCAATTGCTTTCTCTGACCTTTCTGTAGCCAAATAATACTTAGCTAATTTTCCTATTGCAATCCATTTTGATTCTGAAGAACTATAATCAATGATAATCTTCTCCAATGCCAATTCATATTGCTCGGGCATATTATTCTCAAAATACAAATCAGCAAGAAGAAGAAAGATTTTAGGCGTTTGTGGTTGACCAGTATAGTGTCTTAAAATATTTTGGGCGGTAAGAATAGCTTCATTATACTGTTTTGAAAGTTGAAAAGATTTAATAACTTTTTCTAATGACAAAATAGAAAAGGGACTTTGGGGATAATTATTTATGAGTTGCTGATAGTTCCGTGCAGCAGCTGCATAACTTTTGTCTCTGAATTGGCTTTCTGCCAACTTATAAATTGCATTAGGAACAAATTTGGAATTTGGATATGCATCAACGAGATGCTGGAATACCAAGCCTGCATCATCATATAATTTGAGCTCCATATAAGAGTTTCCAATATAAAGTTGAGAAGCTTCTGCCTCTAATGATGTAGGATATTTCTGTATTATTTCACGAAATTTGCCAATTGATTCTTCATATAATGTATCATCAAACATCTTTTTGGCGAATTGAAATTCGTCTTGAGCATCTGCAAAAATTGAATCTGCAATAAATAATAGAATAATTACTAAATATAATTTTTTCATTTTGGAACCTCTATCAATAATGTAATGTAAAACTCTTCACTTAACAATAATTATAAAATTACCTCTCGGTTAATCAACTCTTCAAAACCCACTTGATTCCTTGCAAATATCAAAATAGTGCTGTTATTATGATTCAATAGAATTTTTTTGAAAATTTTGATCTGCTCCTCATCCAGAAAAAGAAAAGGGTCATCTAAAATCAAATACGGTTTTTCAGCAGATAGAACTAGAATAATCTGTATCAATTTCAGCTCTCCAGGAGAAAAAGAATAAATATTTCTATCCCAATATAATTTCAGATTGAACCCAAATTCTTTTGCAAGTTCATTAATTTTTGAATCTGTTTCCTCTTCTCTTCCATTCAAAATGAAATCAATTTCATCTTTTATATTTGGGAACACAAACTGCTTTTCAGGTTTCTGGAAAAGGATTGAGATTCTCTCAAATGGGTTTTTTGCTTTTCTTATATCCTTATTCTGGAAAATTATTCTTCCTTTTTGCAACTTTTCTTCCTTTGTGATAAACTTTACCAAAGTGGTCTTACCAGTTCCAGTTTTACCAAAAATACCAACCTTTTCTCCTTTTTTAATATATAATGAGAAATTGGAAAAAATTAGAGTATTTTGAGAAAATTTATTATTATATCTAAAGTTAATATTTTCAAAAGACAAGCTCATCTGTAAATGTAAAATAGAAAACTAAAGATTAAAATTTTGGTTAACATATCCTCTTCATTTTAAATTTTTAATTTGTCCGTCCTCCGCAGAAGCTCTGCTTCGGAGGATGGATTATTTGTAATTTGTAATTTCTAAATATGGTCTGACTCTTTTTTGCACCAACAGAGATTACACAAACTTTTACATTTAGTATCTCTTCAATTTTGTGAACAAAATTCTGAGCATTTATAGGTAGATCTGAAAACTCTTTTATGTTTGAAATATCCTCTTCCCAGGCTTGAAGAGAGAGATACTTTGGGATAGACTTTTTCAGTTCTTCTATGCGCACAGGGAAATACTCTATTTTTTTACCATCTAACTCATAATGAGTGCATATCTTTATTTCATCCAATCCTGACAAAACATCTAACAGGGTTAACGCAATTTCATCAAAGCCATTTATCATACAAGAATATTTTGCAGCTACGGAATCAAACCAGCCGCACCTGCGAGGTCTGCCAGTTGTTGCTCCATATTCATTGCCTCTATCTCGTATGTAATCTCCTATCTCATCATTCAGCTCGGTTGGAAAAGGTCCTTTGCCAACTCGAGTAAAATATGATTTCATAACACCGATTATTTTATCAATTCTCTTTGGGTTAACACCAGAACCAGTTATTGCTCCACCGATAGATGTATTTGATGATGTTACATAAGGATATGTGCCAAAATCAATATCCAGCAATGTTCCTTGTGCTCCTTCAAAAAGCACTTTTTTGTCCTCATCTAAATATCGGTTAATCAAATATGGTGTATCTACAACGAAATTCTTAATCTTTTTCCCAATTTCTATCAAGTTTTTTTTCATTTGTTCAACATCATTATCAGACATCCATTCTGTAAGCAATTCCTGTTTTGTATTTATAAGATTATCAATCTTTGATGACAACAAATCTGGATTAAGAATATCAGCAACTCTAATACCAATTCTTGCCGGTTTATCAGAATAAGTTGGACCTATACCTCTTTTTGTTGTGCCAATAGCTTGCTTTTTTCTTTTCCTCTCATTTAATTCATCAAGATATTTATGAATGGGCAAAGTAATATGTGCTTGTGAACTAATGAAAAACCTATTTTCAATGTTAATTCCTTGCGTCTGTAAATCATCAATTTCACTTGTTAATTGAAAGGGATCTATCACAACTCCATTTGCAATTATGCAAATTTTTTTAGGATACAACGCTCCAATCGGTATAATATGAAATATAAATTTTTTATTATTATGGACGACTGTGTGACCGGCATTGCATCCACCTTGAAAACGAACAACCACATCAGTTTTTTCAGCCAGGATGTCAACTATCTTTGCTTTTGCCTCATCACCCCAGGAAGCACCTAAAACTACTGTTAATGACATTGTTACCTCTTTATTTTAATCGTGAATACTTATCTTGGTTCATCTAATAAATGTCAATAAAATTAAAATTTATGCTAAACTCTTGACACAATTTATTGTAAAATTTAAAAGAACAATACCATTTATGCAATGAAAGGAAATGTCTTATGAATAAAAGCAAAAGCGAATTCAAAAATGTTTGCGATAAAATACTTTCATTATCAACTGCTGATGAAACAGAGATTTTACTCTTTAAAACAAAACATGCTTTAACAAGATATGCTGAAAATTATATCCATCAAAATGTCAGTAACGAGTCTGTACATTTGAGAGTAAGAACAATTATTGGCAGAAAGACAACAACAGCATCAACGAATTCTTTTTCTGAAGATGCATTAAAACAAACAGTGAATAGTGCACTCTCATCAACAAAGCTGCAAAAAGATAATCCAAAATTATTGCCTCTTCCAAAACCACAAGAATACAAAACTGTAGATAATTATTCTTTATCCACTGATAAAACTACTCCAGAGAGAAGAGCAAATGAAATAGCAAAAGCCGTAAATCTTTGTAAAAAACATAAGTTAGAAGCAGCAGGCATTTTCTCAACCCAAAGTTCCGAACTCTGTATTGCGAATTCTAATGGCTTGTTTGGATATGATATTTCAACTCAAGCTATCTTCAGCATTACCGCAATTAAAGGTATTGCATCAGGCTGGAATGAGATAATAAGAAAAAATGTTGATGAAATTGATGTTGAAAAATCTGCCAGGATTGCAATAGAAAAAGCAAAAAAAAGTCAATATCCTGTTGACTTAAAGCCTGGAAAATATACTGTAATTATGGAGCCAGCAGCTGTCGCAGAATTTATTCTATTTCTACTCTGGAAAGGATTTAATGGTATGGATTATATTGAAGGGACTTCCTTTCTTAAAGATGGACTAAATAAGAAAGTTTTTAGTGAAAAATTTTCAATCCTTGAAAATCCATATAATCCAAAAATTGGTGGCACTCCTTTTGACTTTGAAGGGATGCCAGTTCAAAAGCTCACTTTGGTAGAAAACGGTGTGCCTAAACATTTTGCAACAAACCGTTGGATAGCAAAAGAGACTGGAAGGAAAAACAATGGACATGCAATTCCTTTACCATCTCAAGGTGCATATCCTTTTGCTATGTGTATAAAACCTGGAACAAGTTCAGTTGAAAAAATGATAAAGGGCACAAACTATGGAGTTTTAGTAACACATTTCCACTATTCAAATATAATCGACCCCATGGCTTTATTAACAACAGGTATGACAAGAGATGGTTTCTCTTTGATAGAAGACGGTAAAATCACAAAGCCGTTGAAAAATATGCGCTTTACTGAAAGTGTTATAAATATCTTTTCAAATATAGAAGAAATCGGGAAAGAGACAGAACTTGCAGGTGCTTTCTTCGGTGGAGGATTTTTAGTGCCGGCTATGAAAATAAATAATTTTAACTTTTCAAGTTCAACTGAATTTTAAAGAAACTCTAATATAAAATTGTTCAGTAATTAGATGAAAATTTAATCTGTAAAATATTTTATATTACTCTAAAAAACTGTCCTAACCTGGACAAGCCAGAACCAAACAGGAAATATTAATCAATAATAATCCCCGATCTAATCGGGGACAATAATTTCTAAATCCAAATTACTAATTTCAAATAAAATGACAAAGACCAAATGTCAAATCATGCCAAAACAAAATCTCCGAAGACAAATCCTTTTATATTTGGTATTTGTCCGCCAGCTGGCGGATTATTAGAAATTAGATATTTGATATTTGTCATTTAATTGAAAAATTTCACGACAACTTGTTGGTAAGTTTTATTTTTTAAGTGACTAAATATCTTATTCTATAGCTATTCTTTTGTTTGTTTTAACCTGAATTATCCAGATTATAAGTAGTAAAATATTAGCTACACAAACATCATAATAAAAGAAAATATTGGGTCTATACAGAAATGAAGATACCATAAACACAACAATATGCGTGGTTGGTGAAATCAACGACCATAATTGAATCAATAATTTATTGGCATTGTAATAGCTTTCGTTACTATATCTATTTTTTCTTGATGTATTGGCTATCTGGCTCTTAGAATACAGCAGATATATTATAATTAGAAGTTTTTTAAAATATTTTCCTTTCATTTTTTTCAGACCATTTGAAAAGGATTCTATATCTTCTCGTGTAGAGTTCGTCTTATCAAGAGCATGAGCCATAAACTCATTTTTGTGATAATCAAATATAATAGAGTGGAAAATTGTACAAACCGCAGAAAAACTAATTAGTAGCCAGGACGAGATGGGAAACTCAATACTTGATTTTGATAGACCAATCGCAAAACCAGTATATATTACAATACCAGTAACATAGTCGCTTATCCCATCAATTATGCGTCCCATAGGAGTTCCACAATTTTTCAATCGTGCAAGCATACCATCACAGCAATCCAAAATTACTGTTAAACCGTATAAAATAGCACCGAGTATAAAACTATTGTAATCACCTTTTGCATAGAATATTCCACCGATGATTCCTATTATTATTGTAAAAAAAGAAATTTGATTTGGCGTTATAGGGAATCTATAAATTAGTTTAATAATAATAAACGCAATAGGTCTGAAAAGGTATAAATTCAGTATTTCTTCAACAGACACATCCGGGACTGATTTTTTGTATTCTTTAAATAAGATACGCACATAATCTTTCAATCTCATTTCAATAATATATCGGCTGGCTCAGTCCGTCAGCCCCGTGTAATATAGCTTTGCTATTACACGGGGTCAGCTGACGGATGAACTATTTATTCCTTTCCCAAACTATGCTATGAAGTATATGGTTATTGCGAAAGTATCTTGGATAAGTATGAATCATTTAGATTTCAGTTTAATTTAATTTTTTCTTATAGGTCAACATAAGTATTGAATCTAAAAATTTGTTCACTACCAAATCTTCTGTTTTCTTTGTTCAATAGTAAAAATTCTGGTTTCTGGATTTTCATCCTCGTCTTCCAACTTATACAATGAGTTTGGATAATTATAATCAAAAATTATAGAATCTGCAGGTGCAGTGATAGAATCAACAAGTGTCTGCCAATCGTTTTCTGCCCATATATAAAGTTTATACTTACTATCTAGTTTTATTTTATATTTATCTCCTTTAGCTATTCTATCCGCAACGAAACTATTATCGTTTTTTAGTCTTTCCTCAACAGGCTTATTATCAAAATTTTCAATAAATCCATCATTTGTTAAAATAAAAGGACTATCAGCACCTTTAAGTTCGTATTTGTCTTTTTTATCTTTCTTTTTAACAGAATCAACTTTCTCATAATAAGTAGGAAGATAGGCAATATCTTTACCCATTTTTGTAAAGATGGTTTTTCCTGTACTGTCAATTTTTCCCCAGTGAATTGCTTTCCATTTATTTGAATTGAAAACAGCAAGATATGCCCATTTCTTTTCTGGATTAAGATTAAGAGTTACATCAGTTGTTTCAACATATTTATCAGTAACATCGCGATAATTCTTACCACTCAGCCATCCAGGCACTTTTTCATTCTCAGATAATTGACTGGCAAGAGAGCCTTCCTCTTCAAAAAAAAGTTTACGATATACTTTTGCAATTTTACGATGTAATTTATATTTCCCAGGATTAGCCTCACAACCCATAAAAGGGATTACTTTCCCATCTGGCAAAATTAGAGAATTCCATGCATGATTATTTGTTCCATCTGGCCAGTGTGGAGTATAATCACTTGTAACTGCAAGGCCATTTGCACGCATTGCATAAATTGTGAAATTTGTCATATCCTCACATCTGCCAAGACCATATTCAAGCATTTGCTCTAATCCTAAATCAGTTGGATGAAGGTAGAAGACATCTTTAAAAGTAAACACTTTTTTACATCTGTCATTAATCAAGCAAGCAAGTTTCAATGGGTCATAGGTAGAATCACGGAGCGAAGAAAATTCATTCCAGAAATATGTTCGCCAATCAGAAATAGGTTCTGAAGAACCTCTATAAGGAAGTACATATTCAAGAAAATTCTGCCAGCCAAGTTGTTGTGTCCATTGCAGAGTTTCATAAGATAGAAAAGCAGTATCTACATGTGATATGAGAAAGTTGGCTGAGACTGTTTTAATATCCTCTCGCTTTTCTTTCAGTTTCCAATGGAATTCCTGTTCTCTTTCAGCCTCTAAGGAATCTAAGTAGTCATGAATTTCTCTGTAATTATTGAAATTTAATACATTAAACTTAATTTCATTTTCAAGAGAATCCACCAAAATTATGTCAGCAAAACAGTGGTCTGGCATATAAGCAATAAGAAAAGACGCTGCTTCCAATTTTTTCGGGTCATTCCGGTAATGAAAAAGAACTTTTTTTAACTCACCCTTATTTTTCTTTGCAGACTTGATTGCTTTAATAACTTTGTCTCTGTACTGTTCAGGGATATTTAATGTTATTTTTTTTAGACTGTAATAACCGAGATAACTGCAGGATGTTAGGAGAAAGAGAAGTATGATAGAAGGTAGTAATTTTGTGAAATTCCTTTTTATTGCTTTCAAGATAACTCCTCATGACAACCTTAACTTGACTTAAGCCGATAGGCTTGAGTTAAGTACTGTTCTGTAATACTCCGTATGTTAATAGTAATCCATCAAAATATCTACAAATTCTTTATCCTTTATATGTTGTTCATATTCTTTGATAGAGTCGGCATAATTATTTGCATTAATAAAATATGTTTGAAGCAATTCATTATCAAACAGTGTACCATTTCTGCTACCAATCCATTCAAGATAATTTGAAAATTCCCAATCTTCAAGTCTTTTTACTATGTTTGCTTTCAAGGGGTTATTATGAATATACTGGCAAAGATAAATAAGGTATTTTTCGTTGGTTACTAATTTATGCTGTAATTTGCCCTGGAATAATCTTCCTTTTCTATTATATTTTTTATTAAACATCTGCACATAATAAGAAAAAAGGTTGTTGAAAATTTTATATGCCGGTATTTCATCGTCCTGTCTTATTAGGAAATGGAAATGGTTTGGCATAAGACAATAAGCGAAAATTGTAGTTGGGATTTTCTTAGTTACAGACTTTAATTTTTTAAGCAAAAGTATATAATCCTCCTTATTATGAAATATTCTTTCATCATTGATAGCCCGATTGTAGAAATGGAAGTAAGCACCGGGTTGAAAATTATCAGTTTTGCAACGCATATTATTGATCCTGCCAGAACTCAGAACTTAAGTTCTGCTATGTTAAATTAGCAACCTTGAGTCAAGTCCTGCGGACTTAACTCAAGGTCAAAATTTCTCTTTCAAATATTCTTCTTCCCAGATTTTTTCAGTAAGTTTTTTAAGCTCCTCATCATATTTAACCATTGCATCGTAATATTCTTTTGAATGTAATGCGTCATTTGCATATTTGTCTAATGGTTTTGCGTCTTTAGTCAGAATATTTTCTCTGAAATTTTTATAATGGTCTCTTATAGAACAAGGCATCAGCCAATTATCTGGTTTTTCATACTTACCCAATCCGTAGTCACATTGCCATTTTCTACCATTTTTGAAGAGGTCTGAGAAAAGAGCATCTGTGAGTGATTTTCCATTTTTATAAAGTTCTTTTATATTATCAACATAATAGGGAGCAAAATTACAGGGTGCGATATTTCCATTCCAATCAATATAAAGATAACCACCTTCTCTTCCATAAGCAATGCAACCTTTTGAAAGCATTCCGCTGTTCCAAAAATCTGCAATACAATATTTCTTATCTATTAACATCTTTTCCCATTGTCTATAAAGCTCTACTCTTTTACCTGGTATAATCATTAGGTCCATATCACTTTCACCTCTTCCAATAGGAAAGAATTGAAAGAGCCACATATATGATGCTCCTTGCTCTTCAAAGAAAAAGTCATAGAAGTCATCTTTGAGTAAAGTCTCAATATTCTTCATAGTGCCGGTGACTGATATTCCAAATGGCACACCTGCTTTTCTAAGATTTTCAAATGCTTTTAATATCTTTTTGAAAACGCCTTTACCTCGCCTTTCATCAGTTTCCTTTTCAAACCCTTCTACTGAAATTGCTGGCGTAATATTCCCAAGTTTTGCCATTCTTTCTGCAAGTTCCGGTGTAATTAGTGTTCCATTCGTAAATGACAAGAAAAATACATCCTTATATTTTTCATAGATATCCAACATAGACTTCCCATCATCTTTATACATAAAAGGCTCTCCACCACTTATGACTACAAACGGGACACCCCACTGATATCGGACTTCATTAACGATTTTATCAACAACTTCATAAGGAAGTTTTGCTGGAGTTTTAGCATTAGAGGCGGCATAACATCCAATACAATTTAGATTACATAATTGAGTGGGAGCTAATACAATAAGTGAAGGTGGTTTTATGCCATATTTTTCTTCAAACTTTTGAGGGAGAGTTGTAACAAACCCATCCTTTAAAAAGGCATTTTTGAGTATTGTTGAAACCGCTTTTTGAATAGCATGTTTTGACATATACCCTTTATCTAAATTATCAAAAATACAATTTATCATTGCTAATAAGTACTGGTATATTATAACATTGATGCTTTTGGGATAAGGTTCTCCGTTTTCTACAACAGCATTGTAAATCGCTTTTTCCAGCTTTGGTTTTAAGATTTTTCGTAGTTGCCCTTGCCCAATTATTTTTTTGAACAATGATAAAATAAGTTTCTCATTCATTATTTACCTCAGCAATTTTTTTGTTAAAAAAGAGAGTAATAAATATAAGTGTCAAATATTTTTCAAAGAGTCATAAATAGTCAAAAGGTCAAATGATTCGCCAATTGGCGAAGCGTCAAATGTGGTCATTATGACAGCGTCAGCGTTTATTTCTTAACTCCGACTGTAACCTTACGAAACCTTGCAGGAGCAGCGCCATGAGACATTTCTGCCCTTTGCCCTGGTTGACCTTTACCACAATTAGGAACTCCGTAAAGCTGCCATTCTTCTCCACCACAGATTGCATCGCAACTTTGCCAGAATTTTGGAGTAATACCTTGATATGTGGGATTTTTCACCATTCTTGTCTTTTTGCCATTTTTAATTTCCCAGCCAATTTCAGTTGTGAATTGGAAATTTAGACGACGCTGGTCAATGCTCCATGTTTTATTACACTCTACGAAAAGTCCATCTTTTGTATCTGCGATCAAATCATCAAGTGAACCTCTTACTGGCATTAAAGAAATATTAATCATTCTAATCATTGGAATATTATCATATCCATCTGCACGGTTGCAACCTCTACTTCTGGATTCTCCAATGATATACGCTAATTCACGATTAGTTAGATACATCTGATAGAGTCCATTTTTAATGATATGATACCTTTTAGCACGGACTCCATCATCATCATATCCAAAAGTTGCCAGTCCGGTTGGAACTGTCGCATCTGCAACTATATTCACAATCGGCGAAGCATAGTGAAAGTTTTTGTAAAGGTCAGTTGTAATGAAACTTCTGCCTGCATAATTTGCTTCCATTCCAAGAACCCTATCAAGTTCTGATGGATGACCAATTGACTCGTGAATCTGCAAAGCCAATTGACCTCCACCAATTATAAGGTCTTTCTCACCTACTGGGCAATCTGGAGCAGAGAGCAGAGCAATTGCCTCCTCTCTAACTCTTTCTGCATTTTCCACAAATGGTGTTGCAAGAATGAACTCATATCCCATTTGAGTATGCTGTCCACCATAGGAATCAGGATATGAACGGCGTTGGACTTCATTGCCTTCAACAGCTGTAGCACTATATCCACAACCACTTCGGACTAAATTCTGCTCTATAAATGTTCCTTCTGATGTTGCAAGCCATTGATGTTCGTTCCAAAAATTCATCTGCGATTCAGCTACCTTTATTCTTTCATCTTTTCTCAATATTTTATCAATTTTGTATAATAAATCAACTTTCTTTTCTAACGGAACATTGAAAGGATTTATCAAATAAGGTGATGTCCAGATATCTTTATGGACAGGTTCAGGAGCAAGTTTAACGCTGCCTTTGCGTAAAGTTGCAGAAGCTTTGGCAATCTGTACTGCTAATGCAGTTGTTCTCTTTATCTCATTTTTTGTGAGATTTGAACTGGAAGCAAATCCCCAAGAGCCGTTTGCAATAACCCTAACTCCGAATCCAAGAGTATTGCTGTTATTTAATCTTTCTATTTTACCATTTTTTACTGCGATAGATTGTGATTTTGAATCAATTATTCTAATGTCTGCATAAGATGCTCCGCAAGAAACTGCGGTATCTATTGCAAGTTGTGTAAAGTCTTTCACAGAATCCTCCTATGAATTAAAGTCAAATAAAAATTATCCAAAATATATGTTTAACGAAGCAAAACCATTTTCTTTATGTCAATAAAATTACCTTTCTGAGATTATCGCTAATTCCCAACAATCAGGTTAGCATAACTGACTTCAATATCATCAAAACCTAAAACTTGACCGCCATTTTCATTTATCAATTTCAAATTTTCAATTGTAAAGATATTTTCTCCAACATCAATACCTTTTACTGTAAAATAGAATAAAATTCCATCTCCACCAATTCCATCATCATTTTCAGTTTGTATTAAACCAATACAAATGTTTAAACAACCAGATTCATTGATGTATTCTAATAAAGGTTCTCCATTCCAAAATTCACCCTTAGTTACAGGATTTTCAGGTAATTCAATCATTGTATTGTCAAAAGTGATTTCTCCTGAAACTGCAAACAAATCTGTAACATTCTCTATTTTTACTGAGAAAGTTGCGGGCTCATTTATTGCTATCGTTTGTTCAGAAGGGCTTATTTTTAGCTTTAGATTTGTTTGGGGCTCAGTACTTTCTTCACTGCAAGCTGTAAGTAGGATTAAAATAATTATCAGAATTGCAGGTAAATATTTTCTCATTATGCATCCTTTTATTTCAATAAAAGCATTCGCTTGGTTTTTACTGTCTTACCATTAATTTCTAACTTATAAAAGTAAATTCCGTTGCTAACTGATCTATTATTTTCATCTTTTCCACCCCAAACCACTTTATTCAATCCATATTTTGCATTTAAAATTCTGAATTTCTTAACCAATTGTCCTTTTAGATTGTATATTTTGATTTCTCCGGAGGTAATACCTTCCTTTAATCCAAAGGTTATTTCTGTCCTCTTGCAAAACGGATTGGGAAAATTTTGACCTAAATAGTTCTCTTTTACAATTTCAATTATTGGCAAATCAAATATTTCAGCAATGTAATTTCTTATCTTGATTTCGGTCTCACTTTCCCCAAGTGAAGTGTAAATTTCAACAAAACTACCTCTATATTTATCCAAACTATCTGGAATTATAGGAATATCTATTTCCGTTGGATGAGTATAATTCCAATTAAGACAAATTGCCAGAACATCTGTTATATTTACCTCTCCATCTCCGTTACAGTCTGCCAATGAGGCAAATGGCTCTTCCCAATTCCCTGGATAATCATTTCCTATCCATTCAAATGAAACTGGACTGCGTAATGTTCCTGACTCTCTCCAAAAAACTGCTATTGAATTTACATCCTCCTCGTTTACCTCGCCACTATAATCAGTATCTCCTGGCCAGATTAAACATGTATCAGGATAAACGACAATATAATCTTCACATATCAAAGTGTCCGATGATTCCATTTGTCCAAAAATGCCTAAGCTAACTGAATAAGTGCCTGCATTAGTATAAGTATGGATTGGATTTTGAGAGGCGCTTGTTGAATCATCGCCAAAATTCCATAACCAATTGTCTATTTCACCTTTTGATGAATCAATGAAAGTGACCGTTAGGGGAGATATGCCAACAGTGGGACTTCCAACAAAATTTGCTATTACAGCTTCATAAACTGAAATATAATCTATTTTTGTTTCTGTATCAATAGAATTATTTTCATCAATAATAGTTAATGATATTGTATAATTCCCGGGGTTTTCATATATATGTGTTGGATTTTGTTCTTCTGAAGTATTATTATCTCCAAAGTCCCAACCCCAAGTCACGATTACCCCAGTCCCTGGATTAGATTGATCTGAAAAGTTTACAGTTAATGGAGCATATCCAGAGATTGTATCTGCTGAAAAATTTGCTGTAAATGAATGAATTATCTCGGGTGTCTCTGTAGTAAATTTTATTGCAAGATTATCTTGCAGAGGTGTAGC